>CAKSAI010000062.1 GCA_934434905.1 uncultured Lachnospiraceae bacterium
GGGTTAGCTTGCTAAATAAGGATCTGTTAGGATTCTGTTCGCAAGAATCTTGTCACTTTAGTGATGAGAGGTTCAAAGTTTGCTTAAACGATGATTGCTAATTTGCATTCATTATATTCCCGCATAGCCGTAACAATACAATTCTCTATCGCTCCAAGCATATAGTCAATAAAAGGCGTAATATCCAACCATTTTTCACCATTAGACTGTACATTTTCGGATTGTTTCAAGGTTGCATAATATCCTGATAAGCTGTCATTGATAGCCCTTGATAGTGGCAGAAACTTTATCTTTTTCTTTCCGTGAAAAAAGAGAAAAGACTGCGTTAATATTCTGGCCATCCGCCCATTCCCGTCGCAATATGGGTGAACATACACAAAATAAAAATGAAAAATACAAGCGGCAATCCATACGTTCATCTCGGTTTCTGTAAGAAATGTAAACAATGCTTCCATTAAATGCGGAATTTCCGATGGCTTCGCAGGCGTATGTACGATTTCCGAAGCACTCCCTACATATACCATGCCATTCCGATAGCATTCTCCATCCAGATGTTTGTTTTCACATACATCCTTTGTCACAATCTCCCATAAAAAACGAAGATTCTCCAAAGTAATTGTATTTTCATAAGCATAGTTCAGTCCACGCAAGGTGTTCATTACCATCTTATCATCCTTGGTCTTTGGATCAGTCCATGCCTTTTTGACATGTTCAACGGTTGTTCTGGCGCCCTCTATGGTGGCAGAATGATAAGCATCAAGCAATAGGATATCTTTTACCTTATTCTTATTGCTGACATTCTGATACAAACTCTCGATTGAAGCAATCCGTTCCCATAGCTCCTCGGTTGGAATCAAGTACATCTTCATTCCCTTCAGCCCTTGCAGCCTAATTTCCTCTCTCTTAAGCATTCGAGCCTTTAGCTCCAGAGCAGCCGATTCAACTCCTGCTCTTGCCTTAATTCTTAAATTATCCAGAGTCTCATACATAATTTCTGCCCTTCCTCTCACCCATTGTATCATTGCGAAACCTGAACTCTGCTTCACTACGTTTAGATTGCTCCATCATCGCCTATCAGTTCTGGCTTTCTCTATTCTATCATAGCTTTGCAGTTTACGGTAGCAGAAATTTGTTTTTGCCGCAAAATGGGCTGATAATTTCCAGAATCAACTTGCTATGACTGTATGTGTTGTGTTAGAATGGACATATAAAAAAGATTGTCGATGGAGAGGAGCATGCGTGGATGGGGCTATATTTAAATCCTGGGAATGAAGCTTTTCGGATTGCAGTATCCAGTGAAATATATGTAGATAAATCTGAAATGATTGCATTTATAAATCAGCGCTTACGGCAGGACAAACGCTATATTTGCGTCAGCAGACCTCGGCGTTTTGGAAAGTCTACCGCTGCAAATATGCTCATGGCATATTACGACCGCGGCTGTGACTCCGAAGAATTGTTTCAAAAATGCAAAATTGCAAAAGACAAAACATTTGCAGAACAGTTGAATCAGCATGATGTCATATATATCAATGTCCAACAGTTTTTACGAAAAGTAAACTCTTTGTCAGACCTAGGAAAATGCATTGAATCTGCAATTTTGGATGATCTGAAAGATGCATATGCTGTATATTTGGAGGACAAATGTTACACCCTACCCGATGCGCTTGCTGTGATTTACAGTAAAGAAACCAGGGCGAAGAAGGGCTTTATTTTTATTGTAGATGAATGGGACTGCCTTTTCCGCATTGCAAAGGATGATACGGCTGCTCAGAAGGCTTATCTGGATTTTTTAAGGGATTTGTTCAAAGACCGAACCTATGTTACGCTTGCATATATGACCGGAATCTTACCGATTAAGAAATACGGCACACAGAAGGTGAATTCCGACAAAGTCGGAAGAGAGACCCGCCTGGGCGGCTCGGCCATCAATATTTTTGATGAATATTCCATGATGAATCCAAAGGAACTGGCCGAGTATGTGGGATTCACGGAACAGGAAGTGAAGGATCTGTGTCAGAGATTTAAGATGAATTTTGAGGACGTGCAAAGCTGGTATGATGGGTATCAATTTACCAACCACCTGAGTATTTACAATCCGAAATCTGTTGTGGACGCTATGCTGAACCGTGAATTTGACAGCTACTGGACAGAGACAGAAACATATGAAGCACTCAAAATATATATTGAAATGGACTTTGATGGACTAAAGACCGCAATCATCACGATGCTCGGTGGCGGAAGATGCCGGGTAAATTCCCGAAAATTTCAGAACGATATGACAACCTTTAAGACAAAGGATGACGTTCTTACACTATTGGTTCACTTGGGGTATCTGGCTTATGACAAGGGATCCCAAGAGGTATACATTCCAAATCAGGAGATTGCTACGGAATTCATGAATGCGATTGACGATCCTGCGTGGGATGGGGTAATCCAGGCAACGGCGCAGTCGAAAGCATTGGTGGATGCCACATGGAATATGGATGCTAAAGCTGTCGCAGAAGGTATGGATGTAATTCATACAGAGACCACCTCTTTGTTGGAATACAACGATGAGAATTCTCTGGCATGTTCTGTATTTATGGCTTACTATAGCGCAAAAGCATACTATATGCCACCCATCCGTGAATTGCCTACAGGCAAGGGATTTGCCGATATTGTATATCTCCCACGCCGGGAAATGAATAGGCCAGCGCTGCTTATCGAGTTGAAATGGGATAAGACTGCAGAGTCGGCCCTACAGCAGATTAAAGATAAGACGTATGTGGAAGCATTGAAAAATTATACAGGAGATATCTTGCTGATAGGGATCAATTATGATAAAAAAGATAAAAAGCATCAATGTAGAATTGAACGATATAAACTGTAACGAAAGGGAGCCGCACATCAGTGCGGCTCCCTTCTACGGCCGGCGCTTCCTTCTTGGGGATCAGGAGCTTTAAGACACCATTTTCAAAGCTGGCCTTGATATCTTCCTTCTGGACACCCTCGCCTACGTAGAAGCTTCTCTGGCAATGTCCGGTGTAACGCTCACGCCTTACGAACTTGCCATTCTCGTCCTTCTCGTCATTCTCACTGTTGTGCTCCGCAGAGATGGTCAGATAACCATCCTTCAGGTCAGCCTTCAGATCCTGCTTCTCATAACCCGGAAGTTCCATCTCCATCTGGTAGCTGTCGCCCAGATCCTGCACATCAGTGCTCATAGCCGTTGTCCCTACGTTTCCAAAGCCGGAACGGAACATGTCATCAAAGACACTGTCGAAAGGATCGTTGAAAAAGCTGTCTACAAAATTGTTATTAAAAATACTCGGTGCATACATAAGTCATTCCTCCTTGAATGAAAACTGTTGTTATTTTATGAAAAAAATATTTCTTGTTGTCTGTTACTTACTGTTTGTTGCTTTGCAACACGGATGTTTCCGATTATGCAATATCAATGCGGTTATCTGCGATAGCCTTCTGGGTCGGATGCTTTGGAATCAAGAGCTTCAGCACGCCATGTTTATAGGACGCCTGGATATCTTCCTGATGAACCGCGCTTCCTACATAGAAGCTTCTCTGGTATACACCGGTGTAGCGTTCCTGGCGGATCATCTTGCCCCTCTTCTGTTCCTTCTCCTTATCCCGCGTGGCGGAAACAATCAGATTGCCATCCTTCACATAGGCCTTAATATCTTCCTTCTGGAATCCAGGAAGGTCAATATCAAGAATATACTGATCATCCTTCTCTCTCACATCACTTTTCATTGGATAATGTCTTTTTGAAATCATCATATGTCCTTCCTCCTTCTTGTGACATCTGTTATCTTTGTTCTATACGTGTTATAACACATGTTATTAGCACTGTCAAGAGGTGAGTGCTAAAATTCACATTTTTTTCACATTTTAGATTTTCATACTCAAAACAATATCAGATAGAACAGCGTCAGTGTAAGTCCGATGCACAAAAGCATCAGTGCAAAGGACATGCTTCGCTCGATCACCATGCGGTTTTCCCGCCGCTCTTCTCTTCTGACAGCCAGTTCATGAACATAATCCCGCTGCACCGGATTCCTGCGGGACCAGGTGCGATTGCCAAGATCACGCACCCGGTTCAGGAAACGTCCGGCCAGCAGCGTGAAGAAGCTGCCCTCCTCCAGTTCATGCGGCAGCGGGCTGTCACGGTAGACCGTCTTGCGCAGAATCACCACCAGCGCATCCACCAGACTGTCCAGTACCCTGCAGACCAGACCGCACACCAGCGGTAAAAGCTGAAGAAGCAAGGGACGATAGATCAACTCCTCCAGATCCAGCCAGGACGGCCAGCGATCCAGGTACCGCCGCTTTTCGCCCCGCTCCATCAGGAGCTTACGGATTACCAGGACATACACCAGCACACCGATTCCTATGGAGATCGCCGCCCCGAAAAGATTCTCAAGGCAAAAGTAAGTAACCTGCTCCCCTACATCCGTCAAGCGAAAGAATCCCTGTCCCAGCACAGCCGCCCGATCCATGATTTGGTGAGGGAACAGCCCCCACACCAGGAGCACCAGGGCGCCCCCGCCAAGTGCGAAGGTGCTCTCGAAGTTCATATATCTCTTCTGACTATCAAACTGCTCCTGCACCTTAGCGTCCTCATTTTTTTCAACAAAAACCGCCACATACAGCTTCGTCATATAAGCCACCGTCAGCCCGCCGGAAAACAGGAATATCCACTCAACCGCCTTCATCGCAATGCCGCCGCCATATGCCACGATACTCTCATGGAGCAGCGTCTTGCTGACATAGCCGCCGAACAGAGGGATACCGGAGATTGCCAGCGCTCCCACCAGAAAGATTCCCTTTAAGAGCGGCTTCTTCCTTCCAAATCCCCGGATCTCGTTTAGATTCAACGCATGCGTATTAAAGAAGATCACGCCTGCCGCCAGGAAAAGTACCAGCTTGATCAGCGAATGGTTCACCATATGAAGCAGTGTGCCATGCACCGCAAGCGCACGCTCCTGCTCCAGAAGTCCCTGCATACCGATCCCGATCAGGATAAAGCCGATCTGGGACATGGAGGAACAGGCCAGTGTCCGCTTCAGATCGATGGAAAAGACAGCAAGAAGCGCGCCGCCGAACATCGTTGCTACTCCCAGCATCAGTAGGAGCTTTCCCCACACTTCATCTTGTAAAAAGAGGTTGGCAGACAGCAAAATGATTCCGTACACCCCTGTTTTTGTCAGAATACCGGAAAGCAATGCCGATGCCGGGGCCGGCGCCACCGGGTGTGCCTTCGGCAGCCAGATATGGAGCGGGAAAGCCCCCGCCTTGGCCCCGAAACCAACCAGCATACAGATCCCGGCTGCGAATAACCCCTGCGAATTTGAAGCCTGCAAAGCCGCACCCTGAAGCTCATCGATCGTCACAGTTCCCAATTCATGGTATATAAGGAATATCCCCATCAGCATCGCCAGACCACCGATGACCGACACTGCCAGATACGTTTCCGCCGCCCGCAGGGACGCTCCACGCTCCTCCTGAGCCACCCATACGTAAGAAGAAAACGACATGAGTTCAAAGAAGATAAATGTGGTGTACAGATCTGCCGACAAAAATACCCCCATGGTAGCTCCCAGCGTCCATAACAGAAACAGATAAAATCGATTCCGATTCTCGTGATGAGCGAAATATTCTCTGGATATAATGGTAGCCATCATCCACATGAAAGCCGCTACTGTTCCATAGATCAGACGAAAACCGTCCAACTGAAAATGCAGTCCGAAGCCGCAGACCTCCTTTAAGGGAAGCGCAAGATTTCCAAGCAGATCAGCAGATTCCCCCGCGCCGATAAGTCTCCCCGCCAGCACCAGCATGAGCGCGAACTCCAGAATGACCGCTATGTCTGCCAGATAATCCCGGCACCTCTCGCTCCTCTTCCCTGCCCCGTAGCAGATAAGTCCCGCAAGAAATGGGAAAAATACCAGTATTCCTAACATGATCTCATACATATTCCATCCCTCCTATCTCACAAAGGACGTAAGCTCCGTCAGTGCCGCGATCAACGGCTCCGGGTGCAGTCCGAACACAAACATCGCTATGACAAAAACAACAAGGGGAAGCAGCATCATCCAATTTGGATCCTTCACATCGCCCAGGGTCTCATAATCAAAGTCTTTTCCCGGGAAAAAGGCCCGTACAGACACCGTCAGCATATAGATCGCTGTCAGCAGCGCCGAGATCATCAACGCTGCAACACCAACCACTGCCAGCGGGTGATCACTTACCACGGCAGCCTGTGCCAGATTCCACTTGCTGATAAAGCCGCAGAGCCCCGGCACTCCCATCAGAGCAAACCCGGATATGGTAAAGATGGAAAAAACAATCGGCATCTTCCGTCCAAGGCCCGAAAGCTCATGGACATAATTTCTGCCGCTCTTATAGATGACTGCTCCCGCACAGAAGAAGGAGCAGATCTTCATCACAGCGTGAAAGATCATATGCAGAAGCGCACCCAAAAGCCCCAGCGGAGACATCAGCGTCACTCCGAACAGGATATAGGACAGATTACTCATGGTGGAGTACGCCAGCCGCCGTTTGAAATGCGTCTCCTTCAGCGCCCGGCTGCAGCCATACACAATGGTGATGATCACAAACACCATAACCACACTCTGGGCCCAGGTACCCTTCAGGAATTCTGTTCCGAAGCTATAGTAAGTCACACGCATCACTGCAAAGGCTCCGGCCTTCACCACCGCCACCGCATGAAGCAGCGCCGTCACCGGTGTCGGTGCCACACTGGCCTTGGGAAGCCACACACCCATGGGCCAGACGGCCGCCTTCACACTAAAGCCCAGGAAGCTTAATACATACACCAGCAGGAGCATCTGATTCTTCTCTCCCACCTTCGCAAGATCCAGCACACCGCCCGGCACAAATGCAGGGGTTGTCCCATACATCAGCACGAAGATCACACCGATAAAGGCAAAGGCCGCACCGCCCAGAGAGAAATATAGGTATGTCCGGCTTGCCAGGATAGCCTCCCTGGTGAGCGTGTGCATAACCAGCGGCAGAGTCACCAGCGTCAGCATCTCGAAGAAGCAGTACATAGTCAGAATATCACCTGCCAGCGCGATTCCCAGCACAACACCGTAGGTAATGGTATAAAATAAGAAAAATATTTTTTCGTGTCTCTCGTGCTTCATATATTCGAACGCATACAGCGTGGCAAAGGGCCACAATGATGAGACGATCCCGGCAAACACAGTTCCCAGTCCGTCCAGCCGGAAGCTGATGCTCAAATCTCCGGTAAGTTCAAAGAGTACAAAGGATTCCTGCGGCCTGTGAAGCAGCATCAGTATCACCAAAATGCTGTTCAGCACTACAAGGCCTTCCACATAGAATTCCATCCATATTCGCTTTTTCAGTGGGAGCAGCGGAACCAGGGCTCCGCCCAGAATAGGAAGCAGAATCACAACTGCCATTATCATCGCATTCATTCTCTTTCCCTCCTACATCAGTATCGAAACGATCCCGCTTATCATCTGTTCCAGCGGATTCGGGAAAATTCCAAGAAGTACACCAAGCGCAGCCAAAATCACTAAGGGAATCCGCATGCCAAGGGGCGGCTCGCTATTCCCCGGTTCTGCCGCCCAGTCAGCCTGCGCTTCTCTCTCCTGCAACATCATTTGTTCCGCCGGGATTCCATGTCCATCCGCTGCCACATCAACAGATGATACACTGCGCTTCCGTTTTCCGGGGAAAAATGCATGCATCGTTATCGGCAGCAGATATCCGGCAGTCAACAGCGCACTTACCAGAAGCACCGTCGGTCCAAGATACCGGAACACACCCACATCTGCGTTAAGCGCGCCCTCGGCAAGATGCCACTTGCTGATAAAGCCGCTGGCAGGCGGGATTCCGATCAGTGCCAGTGAGGCAAGGGTATAGCTCCACATTGTGACGGGCATCTTCTTACCAAGACCTGAGAACTCATCCACCCTCGTCTTGCCGTATTGGAAAATAAACACACCTGCGGTGAGGAACAGCGCGCACTTGATAAACCCGTGAAAAACCACATGCATGAGTGCTCCCGTCACAGCTTCCGGCTGCATGAGCGAAAGTCCGAACAGAATATAAGACACCTGGCTCACCGTAGAGTAGGCCAGCCGCTTCTTAAAGACCTTCTCCTGATACGCTAGCATGGATCCCATAAAAACAGTAATGAGCGTCAGACTCATCCATGCAGTCTGAACCCAGGTTCCGCGAAGAAAATCTGCGCCAACCACATAGTAGACCACCCGAAGGGTCATAAGCACTCCGGCCTTAACGATGACACCGGAGAGAACCGCGGATGCCGGACAGGGAGCCACCGGATGCGCCGTCGGCAGCCAGGCATGCAGCGGGAACATGCCGGCCTTGGCTCCAAAGCCAACCAGCATCACAAACACCACCGCAAGAAGAAAGCCTTCGTGTCCGGCAAGAATCCCAAGATCCAGGGAGCCCCCCGCCACGAAAGAAAGCGTGTCACAGTAGCGATACAGATAGAAGATTCCGAACAGTCCCATGTACGCACCGCACATGGAATAGAACAGATACTTCAACGCCGCCATGATGGATTCATGGGTACCGCTGTGCATGACAAGTGGCATGGAAACCAGTGTCAACAGCTCGTAGAACAGATACATCGTCACCAGATTCCCGGAGAAATCAAGTCCGATCAGCACGCCGTACGCTAAGAGATAAAGTCCGAAAAACCGCTTTTCATTCCCCTCATGCTTCATATAGGTAAAGGAATAGAACCCCACCAGCACCCAGATGATCGTCATAAAGGTGACAAACAATCTTCCCACCCCGTCGATATGAAAATAGATGGGAATATCCTTCATCAGATAGAAGAATGTCACACTGTGCTCTCCTGACCAGGCGGCCGCCAGAGCCAAAGCTGCAGCAAGAAGCAACACAGCTTTTCCGATTCTTATGTATTCTCGCAGAGCCCCCGCCAGAAGGCACAGCCCTGCGACAGCCGGAAGAAATACCGGCAGTAATATCCAACTACTCATCTTCCTCTCCCCTTTTATCCAAACATCTCCAGACCCTTTTCGATCAACGTCACAATGGGCTGTGAGAACAATCCAAGGATCAGGTTTATCACAATAAAGCAGATCATCACCGCCGCCTTAAGGGGCTGCTGCCGTACCGTGATCGTCTCATAATGCTTCTCTCGCGCCTCTGCTCTGTGCATAGGTGTATAGATACGGATCACTGTTTTCAAGAAATAGATGGTATTCAACACCGTACTTATGGCAAGGGCGATCAGTGTCGGGAGCATCTTATACTGATGGCCCACCGCCGCCTGCGCAAACAGGATCTTGGAAATAAAGCCGGACAGCATGGGGAAGCCAACCATGGACAATGCCCCTACAAAGAACGTCACCCCGGCCACCTTATTCCGGTACCCGGAGCCGGTCAGCTCCTCAAAGGTTTGATGATTCCCGGATGCCTCTGTGAGGCCGGACGCTGCCACAAACAAGAGCGACTTCGTAGCCGCATGGCACAATATATGAAAAATACTGGCTATCACGCCCTCCGCTGTTCCAAGGCCGAAGCCCATATAGATGTAACCGATCTGTGCCACGGAGGAATAGGCGATCATCCTGCAAATATTCTTGGAACGTATTGCATCCAGAGAACCCATGATCATACCCGCAATTCCAAACACGAACAGCACATGGATCACCTTGCTGTCACGCACAATGTCAAACCCGATGACACGGTAAAAAATCTTCACCAGCAGGAAGATATAGCCCTTGGACACCAGGGAGGACAGGATCGCTGCGGAGGACACGGTAGAATAGCCATAGGCGTCCGGCAGCCATCCATGGAAGGGAAACAAGGCGCTCTTCACCGCAAGACCCACGGACATTAGTCCAAGCGCTACCAACAGCGGGATATGATATTCTCCGGTGCTGCCAAGCACCGTCACTGCCTCCTTAATATTGCTCATCAGAAGCTGCCCGGTCAGTTCGTACAGGAAGCAGATACCAAGGAGCAGCATACCGGAGCCAAGAAGACTCATGATCATATAGCGCGTGGCCGCCACGATAGTCCTTCCGTTTTCACGGATCATGATCAGTCCACAGGCGGAGATGGTATTGATCTCCACAAACACGTAAGCGGTAAACAGGTCGTTGGTATAGATCAGTGCCAGCAGCGAGCTCAACAGCAGATTCACCATAATATAGTAGAGATTCTGCTTGGCACTCTCGATCTCCGCCTCCCGCTCCTTCCTGCCGCCCAGCATGGAGAGCAGCATGATAATGCAGAAGAATACTGCCATCAGCCCTTCAAGGCTCCCAACGCGTATCTCATTTCCCCAGGGTGCCGGAAAATGCCCCATCGTATATACATAAGGCTCTCCGGTTCCCAACACAAAGAGAAGCACCGCTGCGGACATCAGTCCAATGGCTGAAATAACGAACAGATTCACACGCCTGGCCCATTTTCCGTTCAGGATGGAACAGAGCGGCCCGGAAAACAGCGACAGGATAATGCTGATAAAAGGAAGATTCTGTACAAACTGCATCACCGCCCCTCCTTTTCCAGTTGTGTGGTGATCTCATCCAGATTCAGCGTATGATATCTGCGGTAAAGGCGGATCGTAAGAGACAGCATCAGCGCCGATACCGATACAGACACCACAATGCCGGTCAGCACAAGGCCGCTGGGAATGGGATTGATATATGCCTCGGTACTCTGAACGCCGTCCACCACAATGGGAGCCTTGCGCCCCGTGATATAGCCCTTCAGCGCCAGAAACAGATACATAGCTGTATCCATGATATTCAGCCCGATAATCTTCTTTATAAGATTCTTCTGGAGCAGCAGGTTGGAAAATCCGATTGCAAACAGGATCATCGCCACCGCTTCCTCATAATTATGAAAAAGATTGGAAATATCCATCTCAATAGCCTCCCTTCCGAAACATAACGTAAAACGTATACATGGTACCCGCCACCACAATTCCGACGCAGATATTCAGAACAAGAATCAGGCCGCTGCTCAAGATGGCTCCCGGTGTTCCAAGGGGGATCACACTCTCGATGTGGTTGGCGCCGGTGTAAAAGGAATAGCTTTTTGCCAGTGCGTAACAGGCCAGCGCACAGAAGCTCATCCACTTATAGGTCTTTGCAGTAAAGAACCGCTCCGTCTTAGCGAAGCCAAAGGCATTCAGATACAGAATCAGCCCTGCCCCGATCACAGCTCCCCCGGAGAAGCCGCCGCCCGGTCCCAGATGACCGCCCAGGATCACATAGATACCGAAGATGATAATAGGCGGAACCAGCACCCGCGCCACGGTCTGCAGGATAATATCATTCTTGGGCTCGTAGATCCGGTCGTTTTCCTCCATAGCCTCATAGCCCTTATCCCCCTTCTTCTTCTCATTTCGAAGAAGGATCAGCACCGTACAGGTAGCAATAAACAGCACATGGGATTCTCCCAGCGTATCGAAAGCCCGGTAATCCAGGATCATGCCGGTGACAATATTCACCGCCCCGGTCTCCTGAAGGCCCTTTTCTATGTAGCGCTCGGAAACCTCGTTGTTCACCGGATTCTCTGCATTTCCAAAGGGCGGCAAATAGGAAACCGCCGTCAACAGCACAAATACAAGACTGATACAGAATAATACACTGAATATCCGATAGACCTTGCGGAAGCTCTGAAGCCTGGCATTGTGCTCCACATCAAATACTCTGTTATAGATTTCTTCCTGTTCCTCCTGCCGCTTGCGGATCTCCTGCTGATCCTCCTGATACGTCTTCTGGGGTTTCATCTCTATGGTGTCAAGGAATGGATCCTTCTCCCCGGAGAACCACTGCCCGAATCGATAGGAAAAGGTCTTTTTATACTTCTCTTCCGGAATTTTCCTGCTCATCCTTCTTCGCCTCCTCTTCCTTTGTACCTGCAATGGCATGGATCTTCTTTAACGTCACAAAAAACAGGACGCTGGTGATACCGGCGCCCACCGCCGCCTCCGTGATGGCCAGATCCGGGGACTCTAAAAGGATCCAGATCACAGACACCACAAGACTGTAGGACATGTATATTAAAATAGAATTCAGCAGCTTCTTGGACAGGCTCACCGAAATGGCACACACGATCAAAAAGCCGAACAGGATGATACGAAATGCTTCCATAACTCTATTCCTCCTTCATTTGTACAGACTCCAACTGTCTCAGCGAAATCTCTCTGTAGCGCTTCTCTTCATCCTCATTGGTGGTGACCTCCAGCCTGGCGATCAGATGGGAGGATACCGGAGAAGCAAACCACAGAAATATGATCACCAGAAGGAGCTTTAAGGACGTAAAATTAAGGCCGTTCAAAAGAATCAGTCCCACCAGTGAGAATCCGATTCCCAGTGTATCTCCCATGGCCGCCGCATGCATACGGTTCAGTACATATTTAAAACGGAACACACCGATCATCTCGATCAGGAAGATTCCAAGGCCACACAACAACAGAAGCGCCCCGGCCAGAAAACGAACCCATTCAAACCATATCATCGCTTTTCTCCTCCTTCTTCTGTCTGTATACTCCCATATATACTTTCGTCAGGACAATGACTGCCAGAAAGCTTATCATCGCATAGATGATACAGATATCCACCAGATAACCTTCTCCCAGCATCGACGCAAGAATTGCGATGATAACCATGATCATGGTTCCCATCATATTGATGGCTACAATACGATCGCCAACCTTTGGCCCGATGATGGCCCGTATCAGGCAGAGCACCACCATGATTGCCAGAAAGATCAATGCCGCCACAAACAGCACATGATAGGCCGTATCAAGGCCTGCTATTCCTTTTCCCATTACGCGCCCTCTCTTTCGTTATTTTCCAGATCCTTCAACATTTTCACAAACACGGATCGGTCCATACCCTCCGCAAGACTCTCGTCCAGACAATGAACCGTGTACTTCAATCCCTCAAGCGAGACTGTGATCGTTCCAGGCGTCAGGGTGATGGCATTGGCAAGAAGCGCCTTGCCGGTGGTGGTCTTCATATCTGCTTCAAAATCCACCAACGCAGGCTCTACCTCTTCCTTTTCCGATAAAATCATATGTATTACAGCGAAATTCGCCTTCACGATTTCCTTGACAAGGACACAGACATACCTGAAAAACTTGAAGCTGCGCATATAAAGCTTTTTTTCTTTGGCAATGCTGTAATCCATAAATCTGAAGGTAAATGCGAA
>CAKSAI010000063.1 GCA_934434905.1 uncultured Lachnospiraceae bacterium
CTGCGGATCGAATACTATACCAATGACGAGATGAAGATCATCGGCTTCATTGAGCAAATCGTATATGACCCATAAGGAGAGTTCATTTGTTTGCAGATAAGTTGAAGTTTTTGCAAGGCTATGTGAGAGTGCGTCTCACCGGGTATGCGCCGGAGCGCTTCCTGAATCTGTGCAGCAAGCGCAATATCCTGATCTGGAACCTGGAGTTTAAGGAGGAAGCCTATGAACTCTGTATCAGTGTGAAGGCCTTTCGGGAATTGAAGCCTGTTCTGCGGAAAACGAAGACAAGGCTTAGGATCCTTTCCCGTCACGGCCTTCCTTTTTTTCTGCATCGTTATCGAAAGCGCAAGGTTTTTTTTCTGGGGATCGTTCTCTGTGCGCTATCCCTCTATGTCATGTCTCTTTTTATCTGGAATATTGAGATTGAGGGAAATCTGCACCGGACGGACAGTACCATTCTTCAGTTTCTTGAGGAGAATCACGTATACCATGGAATCAGAAAGAACAGTCTTGACTGTGCACGACTGGAAGAGCTTCTGCGCAGCCAGTATGATGATGTGATCTGGGCATCCGTGAAGATCCAGGGCACCCGGCTGGTGATTGATATTCAGGAGAATCTCGTCACCAATCAGGCGGCGGAGACGGTCACGAAGGATACGCCCAGTGACCTGGCAGCAGATAAGGACGCTGTCATCTATAGCATCATCACACGTACCGGTACGCCTCTGGTGGAGAAAGGGAGTGCGGTGGTAAAAGGCGATATCCTGGTGGAAGGCAGGGTGCCTATCTATAATGACAACGGCGAGCTGGTCCACTACCGATACTGCTATGCAGATGCGGACATTCTGGCAAATACAAGCTATTTTTACCATGAGACCTTCCCAATGGAGCATGAGGACAAGGTTTTCAGCGGAAAAGAAAAGACATCCTACGGACTCTTGATTTTTCAGAAGCGGATCTGTTTTCCCTGGAAAAAACAGGCCTTTGCCGCCAGCGACAGGATCACGGTGGAACGCCCGGTGAAGCTGGGAAAGAACTTTTATCTTCCGATTGTACTTTGCAAAGAGGTCGCAAAGGAGTATAATATAGAGAAAAAAACATATACCAAGACCGAAGCAGAAACGCTGGCAGCTGACCGATTGTCGGAATTTTGTAAAAAACTGGAAGAAAAAGGGGTTCACATTACGGAAAATCATGTTATGATAATAGCAGGAGATGAGAACTGCACGGCCGGCGGAGAGATCAAGGTCGTGGAGTCCGTGGGTATGCGGCAGGCGGCCAATATGGAAGAACCCGATGAAGAGGCGGCCGGGGAATAGCCGGCGTTAGCTGTAATAACGATATCAGAGGAAGGGCAGACAGACGAATGAGTTTAACGGAAATTAGTATCAATATGCCGACGGAGCATATGGCAAATGTGTTTGGACAATTTGACGCATATGTTAAGAAGATAGAACGGGCATTTCACGTGACGGTGGTGATGCGTGAGGATAGTATGAAGCTTCTTGGAAACGAAGCAGATATTGACAAGGCCTCGCGCGTATTTAAGCAGCTTCTGGAGCTATCCGTCCGGGGCAACCAGATTACGGAACAGAATGTAGATTATGCCATCTCACTTACCTTCGAGGAACGTGAGACGGCCCTGACTGAGATCGATCAGGATCTGATCTGTCATACCATAAACGGCAAGCCGGTGAAGCCGAAGACTTTGGGGCAGAAGAAGTATGTGGATCAGATCCGGGAGAAAATGATCGTGTTCGGCATCGGGCCTGCCGGTACCGGAAAGACGTATCTCGCTATGGCAATGGCCATCACTGCCTTCAAGAACGAGGAGGTTGGCCGGATCATTCTGACGCGTCCTGCCATCGAGGCGGGCGAGAAGCTGGGCTTTCTGCCGGGAGACCTGCAGAGCAAGGTGGATCCATACCTGAGACCTTTGTATGATGCACTCTACCAGATCATGGGAGCGGACAGTTTTCAGAAGAATATGGAGAAGGGGCTTATCGAGGTGGCACCGCTGGCCTACATGCGGGGTCGTACGCTGGACAATGCTTTTATCATCCTGGATGAGGCACAGAATACCACGCCGGCCCAGATGAAAATGTTTTTGACAAGAATTGGCTTTGGTTCCAAGGTGGTGATCACCGGCGATGCCACCCAGAAGGATCTGGCTCCGGGGACGAAGTCGGGGCTGGACGTGGCGCTTACGGTGCTTAAGAAGGTGGAAGATATCGGAATCAGCCAGCTTACCAGCAGCGACGTGGTACGTCATCCGCTGGTGCAGAAGATCGTCAAGGCATATGAGGAGTATGAGAAGCATGAACAGCGCCAGGAGAAGCGGCAGGAGCATAGGAGTGAGCAACGGTCGACAGACGGCAGGGGCAGAAAACGAAGCCGATAATCATGACGATTGCAGGACGATAGATTATGTGATTTCAGGAGGATGAGGGTAATGACAGTTGTTGTAGAGAATGAAAGTGGACAAGAATTTGATTTTCCATATGTGCAGCTGGCGGAGGATGTGGTGAATGCGGCCATGGACGCGGAGGATTTTCCCTTTGAAGCGGAAGTAAATGTACTGCTGGTGACCAAGGAAGAGATTCATCGCATCAACCTGGAGCAGCGGCAGATCGATGCACCCACGGATGTGCTTTCATTTCCGCTGATCGCCTATCCGGCGGCCGGGGACTTCTCCAAAGTGGAGGAGGACAGCGATAATTTTAACCCGGATACCGGGGAGGCGCTTCTGGGGGATATCATCCTCTGTGTGGACAAGATTAAGGAACAGGCGGCCGAGTATGGACACAGTGAGCGCCGGGAATATGCGTTTCTCATTCTTCACAGCATGCTGCATCTGTTCGGCTACGATCATATGACGGAGCAGGAGGCAGCCATAATGGAGCAGAAGCAACGGAATATTCTGGAGGACATGCAGGTTTTCCGATAAAAGGTTACAGAAGTAGAGGATATATTTATGGGTAGTAATACAAAAAAAAGTTCCAATTTCCTGGTGCAGGGTTCTATCCTGGGCATTGCGTCCATCATAAGCAGGATGATCGGTCTGATCTACCGGATTCCGTTGACTGCCATCATTGGGGACGTTGGCAACGATTATTACGGCGCGGCTATGGAGGTATACAGCATTTTGCTGCTGATATCCTCCTACAGCCTGCCGCTGGCTGTCTCCAAGCTGGTTTCCACCAGAGTGGCACAGGGGCAGCGGAGGAATGCATATCGGATCTTTCGGGGAGCCTTGATCTTCGCCTTGATCTCCGGTACCGCCGCAGGGCTGATCGTATACTTTGGCGCGGGGGTCATTACGACGCTCTTGAAGACACCGTTGAGCATCTTTGCACTTCGGGTGCTGGCGCCGACGCTTCTGGTCGTGGCAGTACTTGGTGTGATCCGTGGCTTCTTCCAGGGGCTCGGAACCATGATGCCAAGTGCCATCTCCCAGCTCATCGAGCAGGTGGTGAATGCCATCGTCAGTATCTGGGCTGCCTATATGCTGTATGGCTACGGCACCAGGATAGGGGCGGTTCTGGGCGATTCCAAGCATTATGGAGAGGCCTACGGGGCTGCCGGTGGAACCATAGGAACCGGCATTGGAGCGCTGTTCGCGCTTGGTTTTGTGTTTCTCGTATTTATTCTTTATCGTCCGGTGTTCAAGCGCCAGATGCGAAGGGATGTAACCCGGCGGCAGGAGGGCTACGGTGAGATCTTCCGGATTCTGATCCTCACCATTATTCCGGTGCTCTTAAGCACTACCATCTACAATATCAGCTCCATCATCGACCAGGGGATATTCAAGAATATCGCTGCGCTTCAGAATTATGAAGAGGTTGCTTACAGCACCATGTGGGGTGTTTTCACCGGAAAATACAAGACGTTGATTAACGTGCCTATCGCACTGGCTTCCGCGTTGGCTGCATCCAGTGTGCCAAGTATAGCTACGGCTTTTGCTTCCAAGGACATCAAGGAGGTGCGGCGCAAGGTGAATTCTGCCATCCGTTTCGTGATGGTTATTGCCTTCCCCTGTGCGGTGGGAATGGCTGTGCTGGCCGGTCCCATCATCAACCTGCTGTATCCGGCATCAACTGCGGCCGGGAAGGAAGCAAATCAGTTGGCGGCAAGACTGCTCCAGGTTGGAGCGGTGTCCGTGGTGTTCTATTCCCTGTCCACCTTGTCCAATGCGATCCTACAGGGAATCAACCGCATGAAGAAGCCGGTGTACAATGCTGTTTTCGCGCTGGTGGCACATATTTTACTGTTGCTGATCCTTATGGTAGCTTTTAACCTGAACATATATGCGGTGGTGCTGGCGAATGCCTTTTTCTCTCTGATGATGTGCATCCTGAATGGACTTGCTATCCGAAATTACATCAATTATCAGCAGGAGGTCCGAAAGACATTTCTGATCCCGTTTCTTGCTTCCGCCATTATGGGCGTTGCGGTGTTCGGGTTATATCGGTTATTGATGGCTGCCATTAAGAGCAATGCTGTGGCAACGGTTTTTTCCATTCTTTGCGGGGCTGTGGTTTACGGCGTGTCCCTGTTGCTGCTGAAGGGGCTCAGTGAAGAGGATCTGCGGGCGTTCCCGGGGGGACGGCTGCTGGTGAGAGTGGCGAAAAGGTTGCACTTGTTATAATAATTGAATAAAATAAATTTTCAGGCGGATACTATACAAAAAGGAGTTTATCATGAAGAAAACAACTAGTATCCGCCTGTCTCTTATTATTGCTGCCCTGGTGTGTGGAATCTCTTATGGCGGCGGCTATTATTTCAGTGTTCATCAGTCGGAGAAGCGGCTGGCGCAGGAAATGGCGATAGAGAGGGAACAGCTTCTTGCTGAGAATGATAATCAAGAGCCCCTGGTTGCCGAGAGTTCCGTGGGTGCAGCCACCTGCGAGTATGTACTTGGGGAAGAGGACGGCTATATTATTGTCTATTATGCGGATCAGGAGACGGTCTATTCCAACACAGATATTCGCCTGGACGAGCTTCCGGCCAGCCTGCAGAAGGAGATTGGCGCAGGTAAGCCTGTATACAGTGAAGGAGAACTGTATAATTTTCTGGAGAGTTATTCCAGTTGACGAGTGGCTGATAAGTCGCTCTCCGACTGTCTTCGACTGTTTATTGCGCTGTTCTTGCTTTTTTCTTTCATATCTGATATATTAAAGTTACTATTCACAGCCACAGGTAAATCCACCATCTGACTCGTCGAGCTTGCTCGTAAGAGGCTGATGGGCGATTTAGCTGTGACTGGAATCAGGAACCTCCACCCACATAAGCAAAACAGAAAACTGCGAAGCAGTGGCAGACAGCTCTGCTGGCTGGTTTTGCGCATGTAGGTGGAGGGGGCTGTGAATAGTACCGATAACCGACAGCTCTATCCCACACTCCCGGTCGCAATGATATCCACTCCCGTCTCTGCCACATTTGCAAGGATTATGTCCCCGGCATGCACCGGGGCCTGCACCTCAATCCCCTTTAACGCTTTCACACAGGCGAAGACCCTCTCCTTGGGAATGTCCTGCCGGGTTTTTACGGATACCATATCCGCAGTGCCACCAAGCACCCGGACCGTGGAGGTGACGATCCTGGTAGGATTGCTCACTTCCTTCCTGGCATAGTCCTCTCCCCGCTTGCAGGTATGACCGCTGACGCTCACTACATGGCCGTCATCCATAAGAACCGTGATCGGGCAGCCCATAGGGCAGCCGATACAGGTCAACATCTTCTCTTCCATCTTCTACACCTCCTCGATCTTAACAGTGATCGTCCTTAAATCTGGATATCTCAAAAGCTGTTCCCTGGTTAGTGTGACCTCCTCCATCTCTCCGGGAGTGACAATAGGACGCTTCCGGTGGGCAATACGTTCCTCATCAAAATACGTGCTTATATAACAATTCTTGTATACGCCACCGACCCGGAAGCGCACGGTAAGCTTGTCGTTCTTCAACCGCTTCGGGCTTATTGTTTCCGGGACCGTATAACGCACCCCACCCTCCGGTAGCAGGCGAATTTCCCGGCTTCCATCACGGGCTTCCCGCATATCCGCCCGCACTTCTTCCAGAGTCTCACCGTCAGTCCGTCGCTCCTTCACACATGCCGCCGCGCTCCTGCCAATCCGCTGCTCCTTCACATACGCCGCCGCATTCCTTCCGGCCGCTGTCGCCTCCTCCGAGACATAATCCACCAGATCGTGGACATGCAGCACATTTCCGCATGCAAATACACCTTCCAGATTTGTCTCCAGGCTCTCATTGACTCTGGGGCCGGAGGTTACTGGCTTGATCTCCACACCCATACCCCTGGAAATCTCATTTTCCGGGATCAGCCCCACGGAGAGCAGCAGCGTATCACAGGAAAACTCCTCCTCCGTCCCCGGAATCGGCCTTCCGCTGCCGTCAACCTCCGCCAGCGTAACCCCGGTCAGACGCTCCTTCCCGTGGATGTCCACAACAGTATGACTCAGCTTCAGTGGAATCCCATAGTCATCCAGGCATTGGACGATATTACGCTTCAGTCCGCCGGAGTATGGCATCAACTCCGCCACCACCTTCACCTTCGCCCCCTCCAGCGTCATCCTCCTTGCCATGATCAGACCAATATCGCCGGAACCCAGGATAACCACCTCACGTCCCGGCATATATCCTTCCATATTTACCAGCCGCTGCGCGGTTCCCGCTGAGAAAATACCGGCCGGACGGTAGCCCGGTATATTTAAGGCTCCCCGCGGCCGCTCCCGGCAGCCCATAGCCAGGATGATCGCTCCCGCCGAAAGCTCAAACAAGCCCTCCTCCCGGTTCATGGCCATCACCATCTTCTGTGGGCTGATATCCATCACCATGGTATTTAATCGGTACTCGATACCCAGCTCCTTCACCTGTTCGATGAATCTTCCTGCATATTCCGGCCCGGTCAGCTCCTCTTTAAAGGTATGAAGACCGAAGCCATTGTGGATACACTGGTTCAGAATCCCTCCCAGCTCCTTGTCCCGCTCCAGGATCAAAACGCTGTCAATTCCGTTTTCTTTTGCAGAAATCGCTGCGGCAAGGCCCGCAGGGCCGCCGCCTATGATTACAACGTCATATTTTTCCATCTATTTTAAATGTCCTCCTCACAAACAATCTTTATTTGTCCCAACCACAAGCCTGGAATCTCCCCCGGACTTGGTGATATCAAGCATGTCAACCTCCCGTTCTCCGGCAAGAAGATCCATAACCCTGGGGGAACAGAAGCCCGCCTGGCAGCGGCCCGCTCCGGCTCTGACCCTGCGCTTCACGCCGTCCAAGGACGTCGCCCCCAATGGCCGCCGGATCGCGTCAAGGATCTCTCCCTCCGTCACCATCTCGCAGCGACAGATGATCCTGCCATAAGCCGGATTGTCCCGGATAAAAGCTTTCCGTTCCTCCCAGTCCAAGCTCTCAGGATTAAAAATTCCCTTTCTGGCGGGGACAAAATCCGGGTTCTCGGCAAGCGACAGCTTCTCCTTCAGAATTCCGGCTACCATCTCACCGATGGCGGGACTGCTGGTAAGTCCCGGCGATTCGATACCGGCACAGTCAATGAAGCCTTCGGCATCTTCCACCTCACCGATGATAAACTCATGGTGCTCCTCATGCGCCCGCAGCCCTGCAAAGGAAGTAATCACCTGCCGCAGCGGCAGATTCTTCACGTAGAGACCAGCCTTGCCGATAACCTCATCAAGTCCCTGTCTGGTAGTTTCCGTTCCCTCCTTGTCCTCCACATCCATCGCAGTGGGGCCAAGGATCAGATTGCCGTGAATGGTAGGCGCTACCAGGATCCCTTTTCCGAACTTGCCCGGCAGCGGGAAGATCGTCCTCTTCACATGGCTGCCGGCATTCTTGTCCAGCAGACAATAATCCCCTCTTCTTGGAGTGATATGTATCTTATGGCTGCTAACCATGTTATGAATCTCATCCGCATAGACACCCGCCGCATTTACCACACATTTCGTCAAAAATATGCCACGATTGGTGTGAAGCTCATACCCGGTGTCTGTCCGCCTGATATCCTTCACCTCCGTGTTAAACTTGAATTCTATTCCGTTTTCAAAGGCATTTTCTGCCAGCGCAATATTCAGGTTAAACGGACACACGATCCCGGCTGTGGGTGCATAGAGCGCCGCATACACCTGATCCGAGAGATTGGGCTCCAGGGCAAGGGCCTCCTCCCTGTTCAGCACTTTAAGTCCCTCGACTCCATTTGCGATACCTCTTTCGTACAGTGCATGAAGCCCCGGCATATCAGCTTCGTCCAGACAGACCACCAGCGATCCGTTTCGCAGGAAATGAAAGTCCAGATCCTTGGAGAGCTGCTCCATCATGGCATTTCCCCGCACATTCAGCCTGGCCATCAGAGACCCTTCCTGTGCGTCATATCCGGCATGGACGATAGCACTGTTGGCCTTGCTGGTTCCGCAGCAGACGTCCTCCTCCTTCTCGATCACGCAGGCCCGTACCTGATAGCGGGACAATTCTCTCGCCGTGGCGGCTCCTGCCACTCCGCCGCCGATAATGATTACATCATACATAGAAACTCCCTTCTTATTTTATGTGACAGTTCAGCACGCCTCCTTCTTCGGTCTGGCTGAACTGTAATGTAAAAAGAGCCCGCAGGAATACACACAATATTTCATGTGGTTCTCTTGCAGGCTCTCTTCACGCTATGCATCCTTATTTATAAAAAGCCCAGTCTCAATGCTTATGCATGAACCATGCTAGCATGGGTGAATGCATGAGCATTAGAGACGCTAACCTGTATGAGCAAGTAGCGCAATAGCGCGGATTGCGAATGCTGGTAGGATTGCGAGAGCGTGAAACGCGGAGCAATCCGTGGGCTTTTATTTATGGTGGTGATGTTTCATTAATACATCCGCTGACTTACCACGGAATCGCTCCATACAGCATCACTGCCGCGATGGCTCCGATAATGGGACCGACCAACGGAACAATGGCATAACCCCACTTGGAGCTGCCCTTTCCCTTGATAGGCAGGAGGGCGTGTGCCAGACGGGGACCGATATCACGGGCCGGGTTAATGGCATAGCCGGTAAGGCCGCCCAGGGACATACCGATGGATACGATGATACCGAACACCAGGAACTTCTCCAGCCCGGTGGAAAGACCGGAAACATTGGAGATTCCCTTAATAGCAAATACCAGTACGAAGGTACCAATGGCCTCGCTTAAGATATTGCGAACCATGTTTGGGATAGCCGGACCGGTGGAAAATACGCCCAGCTTGGTCTCAGGAGCTTCCGTAGCGTCAAACTGATCCTTGAACAGCAGATAGACCAGGATTGCGCCGGTAAATGCTCCGGCAAACTGAGCAATGATATAGCCGGGCACCAGCCCCCAGGCAAAGCTGCCGTCAATAGCCAGTGCCAGCGTAAGCGCCGGGTTAAAGGACGCGCCGGAAGCGGCTCCGAAGATGAATGCCGGGATCATGACTGCAAGGCCCCAGGCAAAGGTGATCTGGATAGATCCGGCTCCCTTCATCCCCGATTTATTAAGTGTAACGTTTGCTACAACCCCATCGCCCAGAAGAATGAGCATCATTGTTCCTAAAAATTCTGCAATATATGGCAGCATATGATTAAATCCCCCTTTTAATCCTCTTTGGCCCAGCCAAAGGAATATTTCACGGCTTTGTTCCAGCCCTTGATTTTCTGTGCCCGTTCCTCTTCCTGAATAGACGGCTCGAAGGTTCTGTCAATGGCCCAGTTCTTGACCACATCCTCCTTGCTGGACCAATAACCAACAGCAAGCCCCGCCAGGTAAGCCGCGCCCATAGCCGTTGTCTCCACGCACTGCGGACGGTTCACCGGTGCATTGATGATATCAGCCTGGGTCTGCATAAGGAAGTTGTTGGCGCTTGCGCCGCCATCCACCTTCAATGCGGTCAGACGGATACCGGAATCTGCTTCCATTGCCGCAAGCACATCGTTCACCTGATAAGCAATCGATTCCAGTGTGGCACGGATCACATGGTATTTGTTGACCCCGCGGGTAAGTCCTACGATGGTTCCTCTGGCGTACTGATCCCATTGTGGCGCTCCCAGTCCGGTAAATGCCGGAACCACATAGCAGCCGTTGGTATCTGCAACCTTCTTCGCCATGTACTCCGAATCGGGCGAGGAATCGATGAGCCGCATCTCGTCCCGCAGCCACTGAATGGCAGCTCCCGCCACGAAGATAGAACCCTCCAGCGCGTAATTCACCTTTCCGTCCAGTCCCCACGCGATGGTGGTCACAAGTCCATTTTCCGAAAATACCGGCGTCTCTCCCGTATTCATCAGCAGGAAGCAGCCTGTTCCATATGTATTCTTGGCTTCCCCGGCTCCATAGCAGGTCTGTCCGAACAATGCCGCCTGCTGGTCTCCTGCCGCACCGGCAATGGGAATCGGTCCGCCCAGGAAGGAAGGATCGGCCTCACCGTAAATGCAGCTGGACGGCTTCGCTTCCGGAAGCATGCTCTTTGGAACATTCAGCTCTGCCAGAATCTCATCATCCCATTCCAGTGTATTGATGTTAAACATCATGGTACGGGAAGCATTGGAGTAATCCGTCACATGAACCGCACCCTTGGTCAGCTTCCAGATCAGCCATGTCTCAACTGTTCCGAACAACAGCTCTCCACGTTCCGCCCGTTCTCTTACCCCCGGTACATTTTCCAGGATCCATCGTACCTTGGTTCCTGAAAAATAAGCGTCAATGACAAGTCCTGTCTTCTCCCGGAAGGTATCTGTCAATCCCTTCGCCTTCAACGAATCGCAATACTCCGCAGTTCTGCGGCACTGCCACACGATCGCATGGTATACCGGCTCGCCCGTATTCTTATCCCACACAATGGCTGTTTCTCTCTGGTTCGTGATACCGATGGCTGCGATGTCCGCTGCAACAGCTCCGATCTTATTCATTGCTTCCACCGCCACGCCGATCATGCTGGCCCAGATCTCATCCGCATCGTGCTCCACCCAGCCGGGCTGAGGGAAATACTGGGTGAATTCCCGCTGCGCCACGCTGCACATCTCACCCTTTTCGTTGAACAGAATACACCGATTACTGGTAGTTCCTGCATCCAACGCCACTACATACTTTGCCATAATCATGTCCTCCTTCTCAATTTTTGCAGGGACAGCTCATCCCCTTTTTCTAATTAATGCAGGCATGGCACTAATTATTCCTCCGATATCAAAAAAAAGAGCGTAAAACCACCAGGAATTGTCTTCTCTAGTGTTTTCGCTCTTTTCTTCGAGGATCAACATTCACAACTATTGACGGAATATCTTCAGGGTGTCAGTAATATGTTCTTGTTGACGTGGATATATCATCCACTATTTTGGGTAAATTGTCAATGGGGCTTGGGTAATCTTTAC
This sequence comes from uncultured Lachnospiraceae bacterium, assembly GCA_934434905.1. Taxonomy (GTDB): domain Bacteria; phylum Bacillota; class Clostridia; order Lachnospirales; family Lachnospiraceae; genus 14-2. Next base: position 11,408 of record CAKSAI010000063.1, read on the forward strand.
GTTATCTTCACGTTAAACCTCAATATCCCCTATTTTTCACCAACAAAAAATCCTGTAAACATCAACATTTACAGGACTTAACGAACTCCCCGAGTAGGGCTCGAACCTACAACCCCGCGGTTAACAGCCGCGTGCTCTACCATTGAGCTATCGAGGATTACCGGAGCAAATCCGTTCCACGTAGTATATAATACGCGCAACGGATTTGTTTGTCAACATATTTTTTATATTTTTTCCATGCAGGTGGAGGTGGCTGTGAATAGTAACTACTTCCCCAAAACCGTATTCCGATACTCATTGGCGGTAGCCACCACCTGGCAGTTCCACTTCTCCCAAGGAATGCTTCTGGACAATCCCTCCACAATGATCGGCTCATCATCAATAATCATCACCCGATACATAATTTATCCTTTCATGGCTCCGGCCGTCAACCCCTTGATGATATTCTTCTGCAGAAAGATATACACCAACAGAACCGGAAGAACAATGAGTGTTACCGAGGAGGCCATCAGCCCGAAATCCGTACCGTACTGGGAACTGATCGTCTCCAAGAGACTGGATATCGGGTACTTCGTGTTATCCCGTATCATGATCTTCTGCACAAACAGGTCATTGTAGGACCACATGAGCCCCCTCCATATAGGCGGCCTCCTCCATGTCGATGGGGAGGGTCTTCATAAATCCGATCATCACAATGGTGGCAAAGCTTAGATTCCCCGCAATATGCGGCAGGATTACCGCCAGATTGGTACTGATAAGATTCGCCCTGATCATCATGCGATACACCGGAATGATCGTGGAGAATACCGGAAACATCAGGCTGGCCGCCAGCAGCGACTGCACGATCCGCTTCCCTCTGAAACGGTAGCGGGTCATAGCAAAGGACATCATTGCGGAGAGCACCATAACACAGACGGTAACGCTCCCTGAGATGATCAGACTGTTCTTGTAAGCCGTGAGGATGTTCATCCTGGAAAAGGCCGTATGGTAATTGTCCAGGTTGAACTCCTTCGGCAATGCAAAGGAAGCGTTCAGCACCTCCGCGGAGGACTTAAAGGAATTCAGCAGCACCCAGGTAAAAGGAAAGATGGTAGTCAGCGCCCAGTAGTGAAGGAAGCTTGGCGAATTTTTCCTCCCAGAAGCTTTTTAGCTCTTCATAGACACGATCCACCTGCTTAAGATCCGAATATTTGCGGCGCATGGCGGCTCCGGCC
>CAKSAI010000064.1 GCA_934434905.1 uncultured Lachnospiraceae bacterium
AGCTGGAGAAGAAGGATAAGATTATTGCGGAAAAGGATAATGCTATAGCGGAGAAGGATAATGCTATAGCGGAGAAGGATAATGCTATAGCGGAGAAGGATAACGTTATTGCAGAGCAGGAGCGGGAACTGGCCTTACTTCGCAAGCAACTAAGTGAGTTGCGAAAATAAAGGGAAGCATTCTCGGTAAATGTAACAGTTCACCGCTGAAATATGCAAATTGCTGGTTGGGAAGTATGTGAAGTGAATTATCTTTTCCGGAATTGTGATGGTGTCATTCCGGTCTGGGTCAGGAAGACGCGGTTAAACGTGCGCACCGTCTGGAACCCGGAGTTATGCGCGATATCTGTGGTGCTGGTGTCCGTGTGGATCAACTGATCCATTGCATAATCGATCCGGTAGATATTCAAGAACTGCTTAAAATTCATGTGAAAGTGATGATGAAATTGTCTGCTGAGATAGTGATATTCGTATCCAAAGGCTTCAGCAATGGTCATCAGAGAGATTTCCTCCCTGAAATTGTGCTCCATATAAGAAATAATATCATAAATAAAATTCTTTTCCTTCCCTGCATCATAGAGAGGCACCTTATGAAGAAATTCCCTGCATACGGCATAGAGGGCAGACTTCAGGAGGAAGGTGTCCGGTGTCTTGTCTGTGATCAGATAATATCGAAGAAACTCCCGGATCTGCGGTTCGCACGCAAAGACGGGAGTTTTTGCACGTTTGGTTTCCGTCAGCCGGGCAAATTCGCCCACGAAGTCCGCAGAAAAAACACCGATCCATACATAAGAATTGTCCGGTGTATGATAGGCGTGAAATTCGTTGGGGAAGATCAGGGCGAAATCGTTTGCCTTAAGCGTGATCCTGTTGCCATTTAAGGTAAGCAGAACTTCCCCATCCAATACATATACAAGCTCATAGTTCTTGTGGAAGTGATAGAACCATTCGCACTTATTATAGAAAAATGCGTTGTAATTGTGATTCCCCAGAGAATTGTGTTCTTGATGTATCAGCATAAGCAGCCTCCTAAAAAGATAACTTTTGTCTATGATAATACAACTAATTTCTTGTAATGTCAAGGCGCGAGAACGTATGATAGTAATAGAATCTTGCATAGAATCTGACAGAAAGGACGGAGGGCTATATGAGCTGTACATTAAAGGAATATATTGTAAATAAGGAGCACCACAAATACCGAAAGGATTTTGATGAGTACGCGGATCTGGCGAAGGAGTATCAGGCACTTGGACTGTCTCCCAAGGAACGGATGACCCGGAGGTTCGAGCTGCTTGCAAGTCTTGAGACGCCGGTGCTCCTGCCGGAGGAGAAGATCTGCTTTATGAGAACCGTAAAGAAGATACCGGACTGCTTTACCGAAGAAGAATGGGAAGAGATTCGACAAAAGCATTTTATCCATGAACTGGGGTATATGTCCAATCTGTCCCCGGATTATGAGAGGGTGATCAAAACGGGGCTGCTGGCCGCTTATGATGATGCGGATGCGTATGGAAAACGCATCATTGATGCCATTTTAGGTCTGACCAGCCGCTATCAGAAGAAGGCGGAGGAAGAGGGAAAGACGGAATTGGCGAAGGTCTTAAAGCGTGTACCGGCTTACGGTGCCACCAGCTTCTATGAAGCGCTCCAGAGCTTTCGCATTATTCACTATTCCCTGTGGTTAGAGGGGAATTATCATAACACGGTAGGCCGCTTTGACAAATATATGTATCCGTATCTGAAGGCGGATATGGAAAAGGGACTTTATACCAGAGAAACTGCTCTGGAGCTTCTGGAGGATTTCTTCTTAAGCTTCAACAAGGACAGCGATCTGTATGTGGGCGTGCAGCAGGGAGACAACGGGCAGAGCATGGTGCTGGGCGGTATGGATGAGAACGGAGAGGAAGTGTTCAACATTCTTTCTGAGCTGTGCCTGGAAGCCAGCAGAAATCTGCTGATGATCGATCCCAAGATCAATCTGCGTGTGAATAAGCGCACACCTTTAAAAATCTATGAACTGGGAAGCCAGTTGACCAAGGCGGGACTTGGTTTTCCACAGTATTCCAATGACGATGTGGTGATCGAGGGGCTCTGTAAGCTGGGGTATGACAGGAAGGATGCCTGTGATTACGTGGTGGCTGCCTGCTGGGAATTTATCATTCCCAAGGTGGGCGCAGATGTGGCGAATATCGGTGCGCTGTCCTTCCCGAAGATCATTGATGTCTGCCTGCACAAGCATCTGATGTCGTGTGAAACCTTTGAGGAATTTCTGGGAAAAGTACAGGAAGAGATCGGAAGGGAATGTGATGCTATCTGCGGCGGGATTAAGGATCTGTGGTTTGTGCCGTCACCTTTTATGAACCTTATGATAGATGGCGGTGTCTATGACGGAGCGAAGTACAATAATTTTGGCATTCACGGAACCGGAGTGGCAACCGCGGCGGATTCGCTGGCTGTGATCAGCAGATATATCTATGATGAAAAGCGATTTACCAAGGAAGAACTGATGGAAGCGGTGGATTCTGATTTCTCGGTTCATGGCGAGCTGCTTCCTATCCTGCGGTACGAGGCACCCAAAATGGGAAATAACGAGGCACTTCCGGATGAAATGGCGGTGCGGCTCCTTGGGATGTTTGCGGACAGCCTCAGGGGAAGAAGGAACTGCCGTGGCGGTATCTACCGGGCGGGAACCGGATCGGCCATGTTTTACCTGTGGCATGCCAATGAAATCGGTGCTTCTCCGGACGGCAGGCGGAAGGGAGAGCCATTCGGGACGAATTTCTCACCGAGCCTTTTCGCCCGGATCAACGGCCCGCTCTCCGTGATTCAGTCCTTTACCAAGCCGGATTTCACGGAAACCATCAACGGTGGCCCGCTGACCTTGGAGTTTGCATTCTCCATGTTCCGGGATGAGGACAGCGTGAAGAAGGTGGCGGCGCTGGTGAAGGCATACATCGATATGGGCGGTCATCAGATGCAGTTGAATACGGTCAATACGGAGGAACTGAAAGCAGCTCAGGAGCACCCGGAGGAGCATCGCCAACTGGTTGTAAGAATCTGGGGATGGAGTGCTTATTTCGTGGAACTGGATAAAGAATATCAGGATCATGTATTGAGACGCCAGCAGTACCGGGTATAACGGCAGCTAATACGAGAGTGCTATTTGACACTGCGATATGAACATTGAGGGCGGATACATGAAAGGGATTATTTTTGATCGGAAAGAGTTCACAGTACATGATGGACCGGGCTCCCGGATCACCGTATTCTTAAAGGGATGTCCCTTGCGATGCAGGTGGTGTCACAATCCGGAGGGTCTCGCAGCCACCAGACAGCTGCTGTATAAGAGTACCTTCTGCAGTCACTGCGGTGCTTGCAGGAGGCTCTGCACCCATAAGGAGTGCCAGGGGCTTGGCCGCTGTATCCACGCCTGCCCCAACGGGTGCCTGAGCGTGGCGGGAGAAGAGGTGTCCGCTGAGGAGCTGGCAGCGGAGCTTATGCAGCACAAGGATATCCTGAAGCTTCTGGGCGGCGGCATCACCATCTCAGGTGGAGAGCCCATGCTGCAGGCGGATTTCGTCTGCGAGCTGGCAGAGCGGCTTCCCGATATGCACAAGGCCATCCAGACCAGCGGGTATGCAGAGCCGGAAATCTACCGAAAGGTCATCGGCCATATGGATTATGTCATGCAGGATATCAAGCTGGCGGATGAGGCAGCGCATATCCGGTATACCGGTGTCAGCAATGAGAAGATCTTAAGAAATGTGGAATGGCTTAAGAACAGCGGCAAACGCTTTGTGTTCCGTGTGCCGCTGATTCCTGAGATCACAGACACGGAAGAAAACTTAAAGGCGATTGCGAAAATCGCGGGAGAATGCCGCACAGAGCTGATGCCCTACAATCCCTTTGCAGGAGCGAAGTACAGCATGGTGGGGATGGAGTATACCCTCACCGCGGATAAAAACCGGGAGCAGGACTACACCGCGTATTTCCAGAATGCGGTCATGCTGGCGTAGTACGTGCGCCCCGGTTGGCAAACGCTAATTTTCATGTTTCTCTTGACATATGCGCCAAATAGGCGTAAAATTTCTATAGTTTGTGACAGCGGCAGCGAGTAGCGCGCCGCTGCCAAATAAAAAGTTTTTCTTTAAGAGCGGTACTGTGATGCCGGCAAGAAGCAATATTGGATGTTTTGCGGGACAACTGCGTCACGCAGACTTTTTATGATGATCTTGCCGGGACTAGTGGCAGGATCTTTGTTGTTTATGGAGGAATGGACATGGCAGTGTGCAAGGCAATGCTGATGGACGAGGCGACGGTGAACCGGACGCTCATGCGCATGGCGCACGAGATCGTGGAGAAGAACCACGGCACCGGGGATGTTGTGCTGGTGGGGATACGGCGCCGGGGAGAACCGTTGGCGAAGCTTTTGTGCCGAAATATTGCAGGGATTGAAGGGACGGAGATTCCATGCGGTACCCTGGATATCCATTTCTACCGGGATGATCTGGCGAAGGCCTCCGACATGCCGGTACTGAGGAAGACAGAGCTGCCCTTCTCCGTGGTAGGCAAGACTGTGGTTCTGGTGGACGATGTGCTGTTTACCGGGCGCACGGCACGGGCGGCCATTGAAGCGGTCTTCACGCTGGGGCGGCCAAAGGCCATCCAGCTTGCGGTTCTCATTGACCGGGGGCACCGGGAGCTGCCGATCCGGGCAGATTATGTGGGGAAGAACATACCGACATCCCTTCGGGAGACGGTGGCAGTGAAGCTGCCGGAGTACGACGGGGCTACCTGTGTGGAGCTGTATACCAAGGACTGACTGCCCGGGACGGGCATTCATCATAAAAAACAATCAGGAGGAAATATGAAATGAAACTTATCTACAATGTTAATGACAAACCAAAGTTCGGTCAGTTGATCGTTTTCGCGATCCAGCAGTTGCTGGCCATCATGGCGGCTACCCTGGTGGTTCCGGTCATCACCGGCCACGGAATGAGCCCGGCGGCAGCGCTGTTTGGAGCTGGAGCCGGAACACTGGTATATGTGATGTTTACCCAGAAGAAGAGTCCGGTATTTCTGGGAAGCTCCTTTGCTTTTCTGGGATCCATGGCAGCGGCGTTTGCCGGCGGCGTGACCGTCTCTCTTGGCTATTTGGGACTTATCCTGGGCGCTATATTTGCAGGTCTTGTCTATGTGGTCATCGCTATTGCGGTGAAGTTCGCGGGTGTAGAATGGCTGAATAAGCTGATGCCTACGGTTGTCATCGGACCTACGGTGTCTATCATCGGACTGTCTCTGGCCGGTAATGCGGTGAGCGATCTTAAAACAGGCGGTTTTAAGATGACCCGGATTATAGATGGTGTAGAAACGCAGGTCTCTGCGGCCAACCCGTTGTTGTGTGTGCTGATCGGCCTTATCACGTTGTTTGTCACCATGCTTTGCTCTACCTACGGGAAGAAGATGGCACGTCTGATCCCCTTCATTCTTGGTATCCTGGCTGGTTATGCAACGGCACTGGTGCTGACTGTCATCGGAAATTCGGCCGATATTCCGGCACTGCAGATCATCGACCTTAGCAACTTTACTGCACTGGCAGCAGATGGCGTATCCATCAAGACGTTCCTGCAGTTACCGGACTTCACATTCCTGACTGCTTTAGGCGGATTTAGCGAGTTGAACGGGGCTTATGTGGGAACCATTGCTGTAGCATACGTTCCGGTGGCATTCGTAGTATTTGCCGAGCATGTAGCTGATCATAAGAATATTTCTTCTATCATTGAAAAAGACCTGCTGGAAGAACCGGGGCTGTCCCGCACCCTGCTGGGCGATGGTGTTGGATCCATGGTTGGTGCCATCTTCGGCGGTTGCCCGAATACCACCTACGGCGAGTCCATCGGCTGCGTAGCCATCACGCGCAACGCTTCGGTATATACCATTATCACGGCGGCTGTCGGAGCCATGATCATTGCGTTCCTGTCTCCGTTTGTAGCCTTCGTGAATTCCATTCCCTCCTGTGTTATGGGCGGTGTGTGTATGGCTCTGTATGGATTTATCGCTGTGTCCGGTCTTAAGATGGTGCAGGAGGTAGATCTGAATAAAAACCGTAACCTGTTTGTGGTGTCCGCAATCCTGATCGCCGGTATCGGCGGCCTGACCTTGAACTTTGGCAAGGTGACCATTACCTCTATCGCTGCGGCACTGATCATCGGTATCATCGCGAATCAGATGCTGAGCAAGGAGAAGGACGAGGCGGACGCGGAATAAGGATTTCTTTAAGGAGGACATTCCGTGCGATTTTTTCACATATCCGATCTTCATATCGGAAAACAGTTACATTATTATAACTTAGGGGAAGACCAGCGGGTCATTCTCCATCAGATCGTGCAGCGAGCCGTGGAATATCGGCCCGCTGCTATCTTGATTTGTGGGGATATTTTCGACAAGTCCATTCCATCCGGGGAAGCATATACCATATTTGATGAATTCCTGAATGAGCTGGCGGATATCGAACCGGGGATTCCGGTTCTTGTGATTGCCGGAAACCATGACAACCCCCAGCGGCTGGCTTATGCAAGGACATTTCTGGAGCGGAATCATATCTACCTGTCGGTACTGCCCCCAAGAACAGAGGAGGAGCATCTTAGGAAGGTGATGTTCTCCGATGAATATGGGAAGGTGAACTTCTACCTGCTGCCGTTCTTAAAGCCGGGGTATGTCCGGCATCTGTTTGAGGAAGGGACAGTAACGGATTATCACAGTGCGGTGGAGGCTGTTCTGAAGCGGGAGAGGATTGACAAGGAGACGTTGGAAAGCGAGCTTCCGTCCACGGCTGGGGATTCAGAGAACGGAGAGGAGATAATTGAGGGCATTAGCAGATCAGACCGAAATGTGCTCCTCTCCCATCAGTTTTACATCAACGGTTCCACGGAGCCGGAAACCTGCGATTCCGAGCAACGATCCCTGCAGGTGGGCGGTCTGGACAGCGTGGATGTCTCATTGGTTGAGCACTTCGATTATGTGGCACTGGGACATATCCATGGTTCCCAGAAGGTAAAGTCGCCGCATATCCGCTATTGTGGTACGCCGCTTAAGTATTCCGTCAGTGAGGAGCATCATGAGAAGTCCATCACCATGGTTACTTTGGGAGAAAAGGGAAGTAAACCGCTGATCGAGACGATTCCGCTGATCCCCACAAAGGATGTGCGGCGGGAGCGGGGACTGTTAGCAGATATCCTTGCGCGAGCCACGGAGGAGAATTGCCATGACTATATCTCCGTTACGATCACGGACGAGAAGGAGCCATATCATCCCAAGGAGCAGTTGGAGGAGAAGTACGATTCCATCCTGGAGCTGCGGGTGGACAACCAGCGGACCAGAGCCATGCAGGAGCTGCCGGAGACGGAAGGCGCCCTGCCAAGCCCCATGGAGGTATTTTCCGGCTTCTATCAGGAGCTGCGCGGACAGACCATGAGTGCAGAGGAGGAAGCGTGGATGAAGCAGGTTCTTGCAGATGTCGGGGAGGTGAGATCATGAAGCCGGTGAAGCTTGTTATGTCTGCCTTTGGTTCTTACGGCGGCCTGGAGGAGATCGATTTTACGGTTATGAACCGGGGAATATTCCTGATCACCGGGGATACCGGTGCGGGGAAGACCACGGTTTTTGACGCCATCACCTACGCACTGTTTGACGAGACCAGCGGCGGGATGCGGGATGGGGATATGATGCGCAGCCAGTATGCGGAGGATTCGGTTCCTACTTACGTGGAATTCACCTTCGCGTACGGAGAGAAGCAGTATACGGTGAAGCGCAATCCCAATTACCGACGTGTCAGCAAGCGTAAGAATAAGGACGGCGAATATACCTATACTATGGAGCAGGCGTCGGTGGAGCTGACGCTGCCGGACGGTACTGTTTTTCCGGGAAAGGCCAGGGAGACCAACGAGAAGCTGCGGGAGATCCTGGGAGTGGATGTGAATCAGTTCACCCAGATATCCATGATCGCCCAGGGAGAATTCTTAAAGCTTCTCCATGCACCGTCCAGGGAACGGAAGGAGATCTTCGCACGGATCTTCGATACAAAGGTCTATTGGCAGATACAGAACCGCTTAAAGGAGCAGAGCAAGGAGCTTTACATTCAGTTGAACGATAATTTGAATCTGATGCAGCATGAGCTGGGACAGATCATCTGCCCCAGGGAGGAGCTCAAGGAGGCTTGGAGTCTGGCACTGGAGCGGCCGGAGACCGGGAAGGATGAGATCTTTGCGCTGCTTACGGAGATGGATGCGTATCTGAAGGAACAGGGGGAGGCAGACGGAGCGCGTGTGGCGGAGCTCACCGCCCGTCTGGATGAGGTGAAGGTACAGATCGCACAGGCCAGGGAGATCAACCGCCAGTTTGCGCAGAAGCAGGAGACGGAGGCCTCCGTTGTCGCCATCGAGAAGAAGCTTACGGAGCTTGCAGGGAAGCTTAAGGAATGGACAAGCTACCGGGAGCAGATCATGCAGGCGATGACTGAGCGTATACCGCAGTTGGAGCAGCGGCTGCAGCCTCTTGCGGAGCAGTTACCGGAGGAGCAGCAGAGGGAGAAGGAGCTGCGGCAGCGCAAGGAAGAGCTTTCGGAGCTTGTCGAGCTTTGGCGGAGACTGAAAGGAAAGTGGCAGCAGCTTTTGAAGCTTCGGGAGGAGCTGGCAGGGAAGCTTACGGAGTTCGAAGCGAGAAACCGGACCTATGAGCAGTATAACCGCATCTTCATAGAGGAACAGGCGGGAATCCTAGCGCAGCAGCTTACGGACGGGGAGCCCTGTCCGGTCTGCGGATCCCTGCACCATCCAAGGAAGGCACAACTGTCCGGGGGCGCAGTGACCCAGAGGGACGTGGAGGAAGCCAAGGCACAGCGGGAACAGGCCCAGAAACGCATGGAGCAGGCGCGGGAATACTTTCAGAAGCAGAAGGAGCAGCTTGAGGGAGAGAACCAGGTATTTTACCATAGTGGACAGCGGCTGTTGGGCGAGGAGTTTGCAGCAGCATTTGACAGAGGTATGAATAAATTGCAACAGGAGGATTCATCGGAGCCTGCCGGGGATGGAAAAGGCGGAAGTGTTATGCCGCAGAGCGAGGAAGAGGAATTTTTGCGTCAGGTATATACAGAATGCTCCGGGCAACTGGAAGCGCAGGAACGAAAATACCGGGAGCTTAAGGAGTCGCTGGAGCAAGGCAGGATAGAACTCCAGAAGGAGAAGGAGCAGCTTGAGAAGAAGCAGCAGACCGTCCAGGAGAGCCTTCAGACATTGCAGCAGCAGATCGCCAAGGGCGAGGGAACGCTGGAAGAGCAGAGAAAGAACCTGGAATTGTGGAAAACAAACCTGAAGGATCAGAAGCTTGTGGATACTGCCGAGCTGGGGAAGAAGGAACTGGAGCTTACAGCACAGGTAACTGCCTTGGGAGAGAAGAGACAGGAGGTACTGTCTCTGGGAAGCGCCAACCGCAGGGCCTGGGAGAATCTGCAGAAGCTGTACGAGACACGGGAAGCCATGCAGGAGCAGTATCAGGTGGCGGAGACCTTGTCCCGAACCGCCAACGGCAACCTGCGCCAGCAGGTCAGGCTGGATCTGCAGACGTATGTGCAGCGGCGCTATTTTAATCTGATCATCGGGGAGGCCAACCGCAGGCTGGTGGAGATGAGCGGCGGACGTTTTCTGCTGCAATGCCGCAAGCTGGAAGAGCTGGGGCGTCAGCAGGAAGCAGGCCTGGATCTGGATGTATACGATCTGGTCACGGATAAGGTGCGGGATGTAAAGACTCTCTCCGGCGGTGAATCCTTCCTGGCAGCGCTGTCCATGGCGCTGGGGATGGCTGATGCGATCCAGAAGAATGCCGGGCGTGTGCGCCTGGATACCATGTTCATTGATGAGGGCTTTGGTTCCCTGGATGATGAGGCCAGGGAGAAGGCGATCCGGATCCTGCAGGAGTTGGCGGGAGAGACCAGACTGGTGGGCATCATCTCCCACGTGACGGAGATGAAGGAGCAGATGGACACCAAGCTCGTCATCACCAAGGGGGAGAAGGGCAGCCATGCAGCCTGGCAGATGGAGGGGTAAGCGTTATTTGCGAATGGCTTGGGCGGAACGGTTACTTTACGATGATGATTTAGTTCGTGCTATTTTCTGAAAAATGTGGTATGCTAAATACATGATGAAGACAAGACCTTACGACATATGCAACAAAATAATCATTGCGGTGAATATCCTGGTATTTTTTGTACTGGAGATCCTGGGGGATACGGAGAGCGGAAGCTTCATGTATGCGCATGGTGCGCTGTATCCGGATGTGGTGCTGGTGGACGGGGAGTGGTATCGACTGTTTACCTGTATGTTTATCCATTTCGGGATCCGCCATATCGGGAATAATATGCTGATCCTGTTTTTCCTGGGCGACAATCTCGAGCGTGCTTTGGGGCATGTGAAATATGTGGTGCTCTATCTCCTGTCCGGGCTGTGCGGCAGCGCCATCTCCCTGGCATATATGGTAAAAAGCGGGGATTATGCGGTGGCAGGCGGTGCATCCGGAGCTATCTTCGGCGTGATCGGTGCTTTGATCTATGTTGTGATACGCAATAAGGGGCGCCTGGAGGATCTGACCGCAGGCCGTCTGATCTTTATGGCTGCCTTGAGCCTGTATTATGGCTTTACGGCGGAAGGCGTGGACAACCTTGCGCACCTGGGCGGTCTTGTGAGCGGGATTCTGCTGGCGGTGGTTCTTTATCGGAAGAAATCGTCTTCCGGGAATCGTGTATGGGATGCCTACTGATCCTGCACAGGCGGAGGGCCATACGGTGCATTAAGCCAAGGGCAAAGTAATTGTGAAGGTACAGCCTTCCCCTTCCCTGGAGACCACCGTGATGGTGCCGTTGTGGGCGACGATCACCTGTCGGGCGATGCTTAAGCCGAGGCCGCTGCCGTCCTCTTTGGTGGTGGTGAAGGGATCAAAAATGTGGTGGATCATGTCAGCGGGGATCCCGCAGCCGAAGTCCATGATACGGATAAGGGCATACTCGGACTCCTGAAACGCGTCCACCAGAATGCGGCCATGATGTTTCATGGCTTCGCAGGAGTTTTTCAGGAGGTTTACGATGGCATGGCGGAGCTGTCTGGAATCGATGGAGACCAGCAGTGGTTGTGAGGGCATGGAGAGTGTGCAGGAAATCCCATCCTCCCAGGCGGAACACTGGAATCCGCTGCAGCAGCCGGACAGGAATTCACGCAGGTCAATGCGGTCCAGCATGAGTTGACTGCCAAGCTTTACCTGGGAGAGCTCCGTGGTGATGGAGCAGAGCCGAGCAGTTTCCTTTTTGGAGGTGCTCCAATAGTCGAAAGCAGCAATCTCGGAGTGCTTTTTTTCAATGAGCTGCAGATAGCTGTTGATCAGGGTTACGGAATTTTTTATCTCGTGGAACACCTGTGAATAGTACTCGCTGTTTAACATAGAAGCCTCCCCAAATTGCACTTTTCCTGCTAATAATCAGCTTATCATTTTTACATTTAAAATACAATGATAATGGTAGTACAGAAATCGACAAAATTTGCAAGGAGTGTGAAAAGTATGAGTGACAATTGTATTTTCTGTAAGATCATCGGGGGACAGATTCCCTCTGCCACCATCTACGAGGACGATGATTTCAAGGTGATTCTTGATATCAGTCCGGCGGCCAAGGGGCATGCACTGATCCTTCCCAAGGAGCATTATGCCAATATCTATGAGCTGCCGGAGGAACTGGCCGGTAAGGCCATGATCCTGGCAAAGAAGCTGGCGACACATATGACAGAGAAGCTTCACTGTGATGGATTTAATCTGGTGCAGAACAACGGAGAAGTGGCGGGCCAGACCGTATTCCATTTCCATCTCCATCTGATACCCAGGTATAAGGACGGCGATAATCAGGATCTTCTGACCTGGCGGCAACTGTCCTACGGCGACGGCGAGGTGGCGAAGCTGGCGGAGATGTTGAAGCTGTAAGGGGCTGTGAATGGCAGCGTTAAAACGGCCAAAATGAATTTTCCGGGATGCAAAACTGCAGAATTAACACTTTCCCGTGGTAAAACATCAAAGAAATGCAGAAATAAAGAAAAAAGGATTGCAAAATCCTTCATTTCATACTAAAATAAGGATGTTGGTGTGTATATTATTTTTTCAAAGGAGATATGAATCATGAGTTATGTTGATGAGGTACTCGAAAGAGTAGTGGCAAAGAACCCGGCAGAGCCGGAATTCCATCAGGCTGTCAAGGAAGTTTTGGAGTCCTTAAGGCCGGTGATCGAGGCAAATGAGGAGAAGTATCGCCAGGAAGCTCTGCTGGAGCGGCTGGTAGAGCCGGATCGGCAGTTGAAGTTCCGTGTGCCGTGGGTAGATGATAAGGGCCAGGTACAGGTGAACACCGGATACCGTGTACAGTTCAATAACAGCATTGGACCATATAAGGGAGGGCTGCGTTTACATCCTTCCGTAAATCTTGGAATTATCAAGTTCCTTGGTTTTGAGCAGATCTTTAAGAACTCCCTGACCGGACTTCCCATCGGCGGCGGCAAGGGTGGTTC
>CAKSAI010000065.1 GCA_934434905.1 uncultured Lachnospiraceae bacterium
TCTCTCTACCGCCCTTACCCAGCGCTTCCGACAAATCCAGAAGTATCTTCATTTCCTCCGTGCTCACCAGATACTTACTAAGCCCCCGTTCCGTGATTCCGGGCATAGTCAGCTCCACTGCCTGTTCCAGCAGCAGGATGCATTTCCCGATATCCTGCTCCACGCGCTCCGCCACAATCGCTTTCATCTGACTTAAGAACTGCTGCTGCAGGTTTCTCACCTGAACTATGATTTCCGCCGGTTTCTCCAGAAGACGCTGCAGTACATCCATATCTTCATGCCCCATGGCTGCAAGAACCTGCTTCTTCCACTGAAAATATGCATACTCCTCTGCGCTGAGTGCAGTGGCCAGCTTGTCGGGGTTTCTTCCCAATCGCTGCAGCAGGGCATTCAGCAGCAGCCGGTCCGGCAATCGGCCTCCCTGCTCGTACAGACAATAATTGCTTTTCGTACAGAGTCCCTGGAAAAGCTGATCCCGGCTGACTCCCTTTTCCGTTCGAAGGTAATACAGCGCATCTCCTACCTTATTTTCGTTCACAAGTTCCACTTCCCTTTTTTCTGACGTTTGTACCCTATATTATAAACCTTATTTTAATTCATGTACATGCCATATGACGGGAAATTGTGTCATTATATTAATTTTTACATCCATGCATAGCTTTCTCTTTGAACTTGCTTTTTCGTGCAGAATCTAACTTTGCGAACTTGCTTTTTCGTGCATATTTTCCCTTTATCAACTTGCTTTTTCGTGATTTGTATGTTATGCTGTAATTCTAATAGCGACGTTATGATATCGCAAAACCTGGTTATACTGTTAGCATAAGGAGTATGTTTATTATGTTGAAAAGAAAAATTTACAGTGAGCTTGTGGCTTGGAAAAAAAATAGTAACGGTGCAACCGCTATGATGATCGATGGTGCACGTCGTGTCGGCAAGAGTTATATTGTCGAGGAATTTGCGAAAGCAGAATACAAAAGTTATATCTTAATAGATTTCGGTAACGCACCGCAGAATGTTCTTGACCTGTTTGTTAACGACAGTGCAAACCTTGACCTGTTTTTTGCAAAGCTCGCGGCATTCTTTTCCACGGTACTTCACAAGCGCGAGTCACTAATCATTTTCGACGAGGTTCAGCAATATCCGAGAGCACGGCAGCTTATCAAATATCTTGTTGCAGACGGGAGATACGATTATATTGAAACCGGCTCTCTGATTCGCCTAAGAAAAAATGTTCAGGATATTATCATCCCATCTGAAGAAGATCATATTGAAATGTTCCCGCTTGACTTTGAGGAATTCCTTTGGGCATTGGGCGACGAGGCAACCTATCCACTTATAAAGCAGTGTTTTGAAAACAGAATACCGCTAGGTGCTGCTTTGCACCGTAAGATCATGAACGATTTCAGGCAATATATTCTTGTCGGCGGCATGCCACAATCCGTACTTGCCTATATAAATGGCCGAAACTTTGAAGCGTCAGATGTCGCAAAGCGCCGTATTCTCAAACTATACCGTGATGATGTCACCAAATTTGCAGAAGGCTACGAGGACAAAGTCTTTGCAGTCTTTGACAACATTCCGGGACAACTATCGAAGAAAGAAAAGAAATATAAGCTATCCTCTATCGGAAAACAGGCTCGCTTCAGAACCTATGAGGATTCATTTATTTGGCTGAACGAAGCAATGGTCGTCAATGCATGCTTTAATGCCACTAACCCAAATGTTGGACTTGCGCTGAGTTCGGATAACACCACGCAGAAATGCTATATGGCTGATACCGGTCTGCTTGTTACCCACAGCTTCAAGGATAAAAAATTCACGGATAACGAGCTTTACCGTGCAATCCTCTTTGATAAACTGAATATTAATGAGGGAATGATCATGGAAAATGTCGTAGCACAGATGCTGCGGCTCCGCAGAGAGCGGCTCTATTTCTATTCCCGTTCTGACAGCAGAAACCGCGCAAACCATATGGAGATTGATTTTCTCATTACGGAAGGCAAGAAGGTCGCTCCCGTTGAAGTGAAATCTGGTAATTACCGTTCCCATTCATCACTTGATAAGTTCCGAAAACACTTTTCATCCGTGATCGGTAATTCCTATATTCTTTATACCAAAGACGTGATGGTAAAGGACGGAATCATTCATCTGCCACTTTACATGGCAGAGTTTCTGTGATCCGGATTCCGGATCACATTTCTTACTTTCCGCCACTTCCCCTACAGTTCCAGCCGGATCTCGCGGTGCGTATGCGTATACTTATAATAGCGCACTCCCGCCGCATCCAGCATCCGCTTGGAGGCGATCACCGCCGGCGTCCCGTCGTACTTGTCACTGTCGTATACGATAGTCTTGATCCCAGCCTGGATGATGGCCTTGGCGCACTCGTTGCAGGGGAAAAGCGATACATACAACTTGGCTCCCTCCAGGCTGCCGCCCCGGTAATTGAGAATCGCATTCAACTCACTGTGCGTACTGTAGAAGTACTTGTTGTTCACCGGATCTTCGTTCTCACGGTTCCAGGGAAACTCATCATCCGAGCAGCCCTTCGGGAAACCGTTATAGCCCATAGACAGGATCTTGTTGTCCTCGCTGACGATGCAGGCCCCTACTTGCGTGTTGGGATCCTTGGAGCGCATGCCGGACAGCTTCGCCACTCCCATGAAATATTCATCCCAGCTGATATAATCTTCTCTCTTCTCGCTCATTTCAAAACCCCATTTTTACCTACTTCGTTCCGAAGATCCGATCGCCCGCGTCGCCCAGACCCGGCACGATATAGCCATGATCGTTGAGACGCTCGTCCAGAGCGCCGATGTAGATGTCCACGTCCGGATGCTCCTTCTTCATACGCTCCAGGCCTTCCGGTGCAGCGATGATGCACATGAAGTGAATATTCTTCACACCTCTGTTCTTCAACATCTGGATCGCCGCTACGGAGGAACCTCCGGTTGCCAGCATGGGATCTACAACGAAAACTTCACGTTCAGAACAATCCTCCGGCAGCTTGCAGTAATATTCCACCGGATCCAGTGACACGGGATCACGATACAAGCCGATATGACCCACCTTTGCCGCCGGTATCAGAGAAAGCATACCGTCAACCATACCAAGACCTGCCCGCAGAATCGGCACAACCGCCATCTTCTTTCCCTTCAGTTCCTTCACTGTCGTTTTGCAGATGGGAGTCTGAACCTCGATATCCTTAAGCTTCAGGTCTCTGGTAGCCTCATAACACATGAGCATTGCGATCTCACTGATCAGTGTCCTGAAGTCCTTAGAGCCGGTCTCCTCTCTGCGAATCCATCCGATTTTGTGCTGGATCAACGGGTGATCCATAACGATAACTTTTGACATTTCTTTACTCTCCTTCATTCATTTTATCTGCAAGCTTCTTTAATGATTTATTCAAAGTCTCGTAGCATAAGCCATAGGCCTGTAATGTGCCGCCATATGGATTGAGTATCTCAAGTTCATCCCCCACGAGATCAGTCAGTACCTGGACATTCTCCGGATCTGCATTCTCATAATCCGTGAGAATCTTCTCCTTGTGTACCTCCTCCATCACGATCATCAGGGTGTCCTCTGAGAAATCCTCCTCGCTAAGCTGCGAAGACATATGATTCTCTACATTGATGCCATTGCCGATCAAGACTGCTTCAGCTTTCTGATTCATAGGCTCCGGAAACAAAGCAACCATGCCACGCCGTTCAATCTCCACCGGGTGATTCAGGCGGCACTCCTTGAAGATCGCCTCCGCCATGGCAGAACGATTGGTTCCGCTCTCTCCAACAAAGATTATTTTATGATATTGTTTCATTCATTCACCTCTAAACCACCAGAACATGGTGCCCTGCTGCCTTCAGCATACGATTCATGATCGCCTGTCCGATTCCCTCGCCGGAAAAGCTCTCGGAATAGATAATATCCACATTGAGCTCGTCAAACTCCCGCAGAATCCCATA
Source organism: uncultured Lachnospiraceae bacterium (assembly GCA_934434905.1). Taxonomy (GTDB): domain Bacteria; phylum Bacillota; class Clostridia; order Lachnospirales; family Lachnospiraceae; genus 14-2. Next base: position 3,966 of record CAKSAI010000065.1, read on the forward strand.
CAGATGCCGGGCAATGGTCTCTTCCTTTTGCCTGGTACCGATGCTCTTAACAATTCCTTCTCTATATTTGCCGCAGGTCTCATCCGTCCCGATGATTCCCACCTTCTTCCCCTGCTGCTGTGCTTCCTCCACCATCCGGTTGATAGATTCTGCTACAGCATTCTCCTGGCCCTTCACCAGGATCAGATCTGCCTTAGGCGCATAGTGGCGGTATTTCATGCCCGGTGCCTTAGGTCTTACATTCCGATCTTCTCCGGATAACCCCGGATCGATCCGAATCTCACCGATCGTCTCCTCTATCATCTCCTTCGTAATGTACCCCGGACGCAGGATTGTAGGTACCTCCTCGCTGAAGTCCACGATGGTGGACTCTATGCCGATGCCCACCGGGCCTCCGTCCAGAATCATCGGAATCTTTCCGGCCAGATCCTGGTAGACATGCTCTGCCGTCGTAGGGCTTGGCCGTCCTGAGGTGTTCGCGCTCGGCGCTGCGATAAATCCGGTGCTGGCCTCGATCAATGCCAGCGCAATGGGATGGTTTGGCATCCGCACAGCTACCGTGCTAAGTCCGCCCGTTGTCTCCAGAGGAACGTTGTCATTCTTCGCAAAGATCATCGTCAGTGGTCCCGGCCAGAACCGCTCTCCAAGGATCCTTGCCTTCTCCGGTATCGACGCGGTAATCTCCTTAAGCGCCTGAAAATTCGCAATGTGAACGATCAATGGGTTGTCGCTTGGCCGTCCCTTAGCTGCATAGATCCGGCGGGAAGCCTCCGGGTTCAGGGCATCCGCCCCCAATCCATACACGGTCTCCGTAGGAAAGGCCACCAGTCCCCCTTCTCTTATAATGCGGGCGGCAGCCGTCAGCTTCTGTCTCTCTATACAATTTTCTTCCAGCGTCTCCACAATCGTATCCATGAATCTATTTTACCATATCCTTATAGCATGTCAATACATTATATTTTCTGCACTCAGATACTGTTGGATCCCCATATGGATTGCCCAGGCTGCCTTCTCCTGGTACTCTGCATCGGTCATAAGCTCCGCCTCCTGGGAATTGCTTAAGAACCCGCACTCTACGATCACCGTGGGGGACTGTGTCCGCTTCAGCAGATAATAGCTCTCGTTGGCCTTGGCTGTCCGGTGATTCTCCGGATCCAGGCGCTCCACCATGCTGGCCTGTATGTACTCCGCCAGAACCTTTCCTTCCGCGGATTTCCCATAATAGAAAGTCTGCGCACCCTTCACATATTCCTCCGGATAGCTGTTCTGATGGATGCTGACGGTGAATACCGGCATGGCCTCTGCAATGATCTCGCATCGCCTGCGCATATCCTCCACCTTCTTGTTGCTGGCATTCTCGCGGTACAAGCCGTTGTCATCGGTGCGGGTCAAAACCACCTCAATCCCCTCCGCCTCCAGCAGCTTCTTTAAGCGCAGCGCAATCTGAAGATTTAAGACCTTCTCCTCCGCTCCATTGACACCGACCTTGCCCGGATCAGCTCCTCCATGACCTGCATCGATCACAATACAGGTTCCTCCCTGCTTCGTATCCGCCTTCCTGCCCGCTACGAGAACTGCACCTTCCTTAGCAAACAGACAGGCTGTCAGAAGCAGGATAACCGCCATCAGGATCTCCATCTTTTTCTTCACAGATGTGCTCCCATTTCAGGTTCATTGCTACATGATATGCTTCGGCGTCAGTTGATATACTTGATGACCGTCTCCCAGATGCTGTTTTTCTCCAGACCAAGCTTCCAGAAGGAGGCTCCGGCCAGATCCTTCTCACGCATCAGCTTAAGCCTCAGCTCCATGGACGTCTCATCCTCCATCCATATCTTATAGGTATTGCCGTTATTCTCATATTCCGCATAATACTGGCCGTCCGCCTCGGACCATGTCTTCTCTGCCCCGTTGACAGACACACGGTTCTCCGCCTCACGCATGCTCACAGCAACGCTGCTGATGGTGTAGGGTACATAATCTTCCGCGGCACGTTCCGCCTCACTGACATCGTCACCCTTGGGCACGCACTCCCACACTCTGGTATAGAAGGGCATCCCAAGGATCACCTGCTGCGCAGGAACCTCTGCCAGCGTATCCTCCACACCCTTTGTCACAAAACCGATGGAGGCCACGGAGCCTTCCTCCTTGGAACCGGCATAATGTTCATCGTAAGCCATGATGACTACATAGTCGGCAAAGACCGCCTGCTCCGCGCGGTTATAAAAAGCAGTATATTCCGAAGGCACATAGTTGTCCACCGACAACACAATGCCGTTTTTTTCACATTTAACAGATAACTCCCGGACAAACTGGATATAGGCATCGCCCACACCGCTCAGCTCCTCAAAATCCAGGTTGATGCCGTCCAGATTATATTCAATCGCCGCTGCGATAATCTGGTTGGTAAGATTATCCCGGATGGAGGTATGCGTCAGCACCGATGCAGAATCCACATCCCGGTTCTCCAGGTTGCTGACTAATGCCCAGACCTCAATGCCATTCTGATGGCAGTAGTTTACATAATCCTTGCTTGCCAGAGACTTGATATTCCCCTTATTATCATTCAAATAAAACCAGGTAGGCGAGATTACATTCACGCCCTTAGTCGTCCGAAGCACGTTGGATATCTGTCCGTTGACCTCCTGGTTGGTGACCTGATGCCACACCATGTTGATCTTCTTATCCTTCAGCAGATGCGTAAACTGCGGCTCCTCAAAGTTCCGGCTGATGGTCTGTGTCTGCGCAGCCGCCAGGGTCTTGTTCCGCACATAGCCGATCATGCCGTCCTGCGTACACACCTTGCTCCACTCATCCATGGCTTCCACAACCGTAACCTGCTGACCTTTCGCGAGATCTGCAACAATCTCGCTCTTGATGCCGCCCTTCACACGGATCTCCGTATCCCGCCTGGCTGTGCTGGTCGTGATCTCTCCCCAAGTGCTGGTGATCATCACCCGGCTTGGCTCCTCCTGGATCGTAAAATCTATATTCGTATATTTCTGCACGAAGTCCGCCGCCAGGTACACCGTGTTACCGTCCGAGCGGACGATGGTGTAATCCTCGGAGTTCTTCTCTCTCGTCACATAGTAATCGCTGCTGCCGGAATCCACAGAGATAACGTCCGAGGGCGTCGTATACCGCAGGATGTTCTCATTAGTATCCCAGTAAAACCGCTGGTTCAGCTTATCATGCACAAGATCGTAATTCAGATAGGCGTGTCCGTCGATATATTTGCCGGGAATATCCTGCTTCTGATTATCCAGGATCACCGCCAGATCGTCCGCCGCCGATATATTATAATATTCCTTCAGATCAATGCGTTCCTTGCTTGGGATAAATCGCTGAATCACTGCCGTAAGGACAGCTATCAGCCCCACCACTATCACAAATACAACTGCCACGATCACCGGCATTACCTTTTTTCTCATCTTACGTGCTGTCCTCCTTGTAATCCGCAATTCGTATGGAGAATCAACGTTCTCCCATAACCTTCACTCAAGTATATCATACAATCCGTGCCAGTGTAAAGATTTTCTCTTCTTTTGGGGATTTCCTTTTGAGTATCTTTTGGGGATTTCCGCCTCCCGCGATTCCCCAATCGCTGGAGGCGCCCCGATCTTAATACTGGGTAACAGTTTAACTCACGCCCATTTTCGGTCTGGTTAAACTGTTACACTCCATTTACACATATTTTGATTCAGTATTGGGATTCTGTTCCCATTGTTATAAGCGGACGATGCCGCATTTTGCACAGGCCGCCCTGTGGCTGACTTGTGCCTTGTTCCGCGCTCTTATCAGAGGCTGCGGATCTCATCAAATCTCAGTTCGCGCAACACCCCCTTCTCATCCGTCACGTAATCCCGCATGAAATTACTGCTGTCCTTCACGCAGAGAGCATCCGTGACCGTCAACGGACTGCTGGGAATCCCATCCAGAAAGATGGCGATCCCCCGGTTCTGGATATTCTCCAGCTCAATCAACAATTTTTGCTTCTCCAGCCCATTCTCATTGTTCATAAAAATCCTTCCTTTTCGTTTTCTCACAAAGAGGCCGCTCTCATTATTCATGACAATAGAAAGTTTGCAAAGCGTGCTCCCTATTATCCTCCGTGATATATTATAATGATTGCTCTTTTTGGCAGACGCAGCAGCCCGCCAATAACGGAACGGTTATCCGCCCGCAGCATCCTTTACACCAAAGAATGTAAAAAAGAAGTTTCTCTTTTGCCCACGCAAAACGGATCTTCTATAAAAGGGATGCTTTTTACCTGAACCTTACAGGCACGACGACATTTTTTTATTTCTATCTTATCTTCAAATAACGCTAAAAAAGTGAATATATCCGAGTTTCCCATATTTTTCAATAGTCGTTGGATATAGTCGTAATATGCGCGTTTTCTCCAGGGACATAAGCTGCCGGCGATCAGCTTCCTGCTGCAGCGCATGAGCTCCTCCCTGGCACTTCTGCTGTCACACCCCAGATCCAGGATAATATACTCATAATCCATGTTGTAAATAAATCCCAGATCCCTGGACGCGGCAGCCGGAAAATAGTCCACGCCATCCCGCCGGAAGTTCTCCGCAACCCCCGTCGCAGAGAGCCCGGCCAGTGTGTCGCGTTCTCCGTATTCCACTACCGCAGTTCTGGCATGCAGCCAGTGCGATGTGTAGTCAGCCAGTGCAATGGACAGGTGCGTGACGCCCATCCCGTGCTCATACCCCATAATGCCAACAGAAACCTGCGGCTTTACCTCCTTTACGCTCTTGATCCGTATCACCGCCCCCTCCTTTCCTTTAAGATTTCCTCGAACAGGCGCTGCTTCTCGCGGGTCTGTGCAAAGGGATCTTCATCCAGCGGAAAACAGAATACCTTCCTCTGAAAGATCCCGGCATACCTCCTGGCCATCTGCTTGCCATTGTAATTGCAGAGCAGCACCAGGTCTTCCTCCCCGGACAATCTGTCATATGCCCGTATGGCAGCCTCTACTTCCCAGGGACGGGTTCCAAGCACCAGAAGGATCAGGCTCTCGCCCTCCGCCTCGGCCGCAGCCGCAACGTCTTCTCCAAAATCCTGCACTACCATGTGCGGTTCTATTGCCTGCGCCTTCGGCTGATCGTTGAAAACAGCCCGAAAATCCTGATATTTCAGAATCCCGTTCTCCACCGCTGCCCCCTCCTTATAGGACACAAGTGACGGCAGCAAGTCTTCCCCCTTTGCTTCATAGAAAGCCTGCGTTCCCTGGCTGTTCAGCCAGCTCACCAACCCGATGGAAACGTGAGTGGTGCCAACCCGCTTCTGACTTCCTGTTACGATAATTTTTTCCAAGAGATGCACGCCCGGCCTGCGGCCGGTCCGACTAAGCGATACTTTTTTCAGCTGTTCCCGAAGCTGGTCAACATGGCTATAGCGAAGCTCCATCCTCGGAGAAACGGCTTTTAAAATAATTTTTTTGAAATTGTTGGAACAATATTTCGGAAATGACAGCGTATTCTGCAAAAAAGATGGTAATCCCTGACCTGCAAGCATATAATAAAGTATCGCACCGATTCCAAACACATCCGTCTGCTCACTGCACGGCTGACCATTGTACTGCTCCGGCGCCGCAAATCCGCGCGTTCCGCAACACTGGTATGGATTCCCACCTTCACCGACGGTTGTTGCGATATCAAAATCGATTAATTTCAGCCGATCTCCGCATAATATAATATGTTCCGGCTTCAAGTCCAGATATAATATGGGGTTCGGCTTCTGCTGATGCAGGTATGCGATGACCTCGCACAACTGGATGCCAAATTGAATAACTGTTTCCTGGGAAATACTGTCTCGATTCTGCACAAAGGCAGCTAAGGATTCACCCTGAATATATTCCTCAATGATATAGAAATACGTGTCATCTTCTTCAATGTCATAAATCATGGGGATTCCAGGATGTTTCAGACTCATCAGGAGACTGGCCTCCGGATAACCGGAAGCGACCCGAACCGAATGCTTGGGAATGCACTTGATGGCCCGGAAATGGTTCAATTTCATGTGTTCCGCCAGGTACACGCTGCTGCTGCCGCCACTGCCAAGCAGTGACAGAACGTGGTACTTCTGGAACAAAATTGTATTAATAATACTGATTCGCTCCTTCCTGCTGCTTAGACGGAGCGGCATCTCTTAATTAGATATATACCACAAAACCACTATGCATTGCAACACTTTTTTGAAAAAAAATGTATTTCCTAAATTTTTTGTGAATTTATCGGCCCGTCACTTGACGAAACATCCGAAGTTGTTTATACTTTGTGTACTCAATCATGTAGCAGTTTGCAGACGTTGAAAAAGGAAGTGATCCTATGAAGATAGAAAAAATTAGCGAGAATCAGATTCGCTGCACATTGACCCGCGAGGATCTGGCAGACCGCCAGATGAAGCTCAGCGAACTGGCATACGGCACAGAGAAGGCAAAGTCCCTTTTCCGTGAGATGATGCAGCAGGCCGCTTATGAGTGCGGCTTTGAAGCGGAAGACATCCCTCTGATGATCGAGGCGATTCCGCTGTCATCGGATACGATTATACTGATCATCACCAAGGTTGAATATCCGGAAGAACTGGACACACGTTTTTCCCAGTTTTCACAGGGAAGCGACTCCGATGAGCCGCTTCGGTACGCCGAGATTGAATCTCCCTTCGATGGAATGGGGGCCGACGATATCCTGGACTTTTTCCGGCGGATACAAGAGGAGCGGAAGAAGGTCGAGGAGAACACTAAGAGTGATACTGCGGCTTCTTCCAAAAGGAACCTCCGTAAGCCTGACTCCGGTGAGCAGGGTGAGGACGAGCCGATTGTGCTGGATATCACCAAGCTCTTTGTTTTCAATCAACTGGACGAGGTCAGTCGGCTGGCTCATGTTCTGAAGGGGTTCTATAATGGCTGTAATGTATTATATAAGAATGTCAGCACCAAGAAGTATTACTTAGTTGTCCGCAAGAGCCAGCATACGCCGGAAGAATTCAACAAGGTCTGCAATATTCTTTCCGAGTATGCGAAGCAGGAGAAGTATACTTCCGCGGTAGAGGCTTACTTCGAGGAGCATTATGAGACGCTCCTGCCCGAAAACGCCCTGCAGGTGCTGGGAGAACTATAAAGACTGCGCTGTTACAGATTTCGGGTGTCGGTATATACCGACACCCGTTTTAATTCATGACAATAGAAGGTTCTCAATACATGCTTTCTATCATTTCAATGTCTACACTTCCGGCTGCCACCTGGCCGGGCATACCTCATCTCCGTTTTCATAGACAAACTGGCAGGCTCTGACTCTGCGCAGCAGCTCGTCCACATTTCGGGCAACATTCCCGGCAGTCACTTCATATGCCGCGATCTTTCCTTCCGGATTGATAATGAAGCTCCCCCGTGCCGTCATTCCTGTGGATTCCGTCAGGATCTCGAAGTCCCTGGCAAGTACATGAGCCGGATCTGCCAGCATAGGATATTGAATCTTCTTGATGGATTCCTCATTATCGTGCCATGCCTTGTGCACATAATGTGAATCACAGGAAACGGCGTAAATCTCGCAGCCCGCTTTTCGGAATTCCTCATATTTTCCTGCCAGATCCTCCATCTCCGTGGTACACACAAAGCTGAAATCTGCCGGATAGAAGAAAAACACGCTCCATTTTCCAAGAACATCCTCTTTTGTAACTGTCGCAAATGCATTGTTCCGGTACATTTGTACCGAAAAATCTCCGATTTCTTTGTTCAGCATTGACATACTTGTTCCCTCCCTGCATTTTTCGCGCACACGCAGCGAATCCGCCTGTCGGTGTATGCGTGGCTGTGAATCGTTACTTGTATTTATCATACTACGCGGTGACGGACGGCTCAAGATTTCTAAAGGGACTTTGGCGGAATCTTAATAGGTCTATGGCAGGTATATTCGATGTGTGCCGTAAGTCATACCGCCACAAAAAAGTGCCGATCTCCCACGTTCATGGGCTATCAGCACCTCATCGTTTTCTTTGCAAAATAGCAAGTTCACTCACGTCATTCGCAAAGCTTATTTTGCCAGGAAGTCGTTGATCTTATCTACCAGCGCATCCGGATCAATGCCATGTACCATAGCAGCTTCCTCGATGGTCTCCATCTGGGAAGAGGGGCATCCAAGACAATGCATACCGATTTCCAGCAGGATCGGAGCCACATTCTCATCGATCATAAGCAGCTCACCGATCATGGTGTTCTTTGTAACCTGTGCCATTGTATTTTCCTCCTTTATTTTCGGTGTGTTCATACCCAACACGCATGTCTGCTAACGCAGACATCACCATATATAAAAGCCTACGGATTGCTCCGCGTTTCACGCTCTCGCACTCCTACCTGCATTCGCAATCCGCGCTATTGCGCTACTTGCTCATAC
>CAKSAI010000066.1 GCA_934434905.1 uncultured Lachnospiraceae bacterium
GCATTCCCAACTCGTCCATATACACCGTGTCATACCACATGCCCAAAGAACTGAGTAATAACGGAAGACGCAGAACCTTATTCTCATAGTGCGAAACCAGGTCTGATTTGATATGATCCTTTAATAATTCATCTGTTCCATATACGGTTGCTTTCTCAAAAAAAGAGGTCAGATCCAGAAGCTTTCCTTCTTCCATATATGTCATTACCGGTATATTGGATCCGTCCAGGAACACAAAATCCGGCGGATTCCCCTGGATCCAGCGGGACTGCATCTGCTTGTTCACGTTGCTGTCCATATAGGCCACCACATTCAGATCCGGATATTCCTCTTCAAAATCTGCAATGATCTCTTCCCATGCTTTGCTTCCATAACCTCCCACAAAAATCTGAAGTTCGAAGTCTCCGCTTAATTCTGCCTTCCCGGCAGGATCATATTCATACTCATTGTCGCTGTCCTTTGTAGCGACTCCGCCGCAGCCCGCCAATGCAATCAGCATACCTGCACCAAGCAGGAGAGCGATCATTCGTTTTAATTGTTTTTTCATGATAATTTCCTTCTTTCTTTTTTATTTTTAATTAATGTTGTTCTTCCTGACTGCATTTTGCGTGCTTCCTCTTCCGGGCAACATACACAATAACCACCGCAAGAACCGCCGCTGCAACAGCGGATGATACCCATACAAACCACGGGATTTTCATGCTGTCATCCGAAGCAACGGCTTCCTCACCTGTAAGCTTTGTAAACCGTGCCTCCACATAATGGCTGTTGTCAAGCTTCTCCAGCCTCACCGTATACTTCTTACCTGTAACAGCCGTCTCTTCGCCATCGACTACAATGGCAGCTAACTCATATCCCTTCTCGGCCTTGAAGGTCAGCTTCACATCGTCGCCGTCCTTATACTCCTTGAATCCGGTATGATCAGCGCTTCCTCCTTCGCCTGCTGCTGCATATACTCCGTGGGTACCTGCTTTCATCAGCCGATACAGTCTTGTGGTATTATCCTCCAAATCCGCCGTAATGGTATCAGTATCCAACGCATAGGACTGATGACGATATACATCATAGACGGAATAATTACTGTCCAGATGAATCTCTGTATCCGCACCGTAAGCACTGTTTACGGCAACATACCTGTCATTTGCCAGCACTACCACATTTCTGTCTTCGCTGTAAATATGCTTTCCATTTTCCTTCAGCAGATTGCGGAAGAACTGGGCAGGGAGACATGGGATCGTGGTATAGACCGATGTCCAGCCGTCCATCTTCTTTACAGCGCAGCTTACATCACCCGTATCTTTATAATATCCAAGGGTTTCTGCTTCCTTATCTGTGATTACAACCGCCGGTGATATCGCACTGTTCCCGGTAGTTATCCCATAATAGTCACCCCGAAGGCCATCCAGCAGCTCATGTTTCTTATCTGCAAAGATTCCCGTAAATTCTCTGGCATCCTTCTGTAAGGAGACCCGGAATCCGGTGACATCCTCGATATTCTTGGCGCTCAGCGAAGTCCCGTCAGAGATTCCTGGCGCATACTGCCAGATGATCGTGCTGTCATCCCTCTTCATATATTTTTCGATGGCCTCACGCTCCTCCTTATCCAGATCCACCGGTGAAAGCATAACGTAAATCTTATATTCCGGTATGACTCCCTTCGCAAGGTCTGACATATAATACATGTCAAAGGTAGTTCCTATCCTGGCCAGCTCCTGACGCTGCTGGTAAAGCAGCCAGTACAGTAGATCATAGTTGCAGTTGAAATTCGTGTATGCAAGATATGTATACATATCCTCATCAACGATATAGCAGATATCACTCTTGTATTCTGTCTTGCGCTCCTGGCTGACCTTCTGTTCCCGGAACATCGTGCCGATCACATCTGAGAACTGCTGGTTCGAGAAGAAATTTCCCCACATATTGAACCACCATTGCCCGCATCCTTTGGTCAACTGGCTGGAGAAGTCCCGCTCGATCTGAGAGAGAGAATCCCATACATTGTAGGTAGGTCCTACCGCCTCCCTTGTATAAAAGTTGCTTGACAGATCCACATAGGAGCAGAGACGGTTATCGTTCTCACACATGAATGCCTTCCCGTGAGCAAGAATACTGTCAATCATGGTCATATAAGAAGCTGCTTCTCCATCGTATCGCTCATTATACAACACCGGACTGCAGAAGAAATCAATATTTTCATCATCCAGTACCTCACCGATTCCCAGGTGCATAGTACCATTAGAATTACCGTAGAAATAGGTATTATCCATATATCCATAATATGCTCCGACGATGATACGGTCATTTACCGCTTCTTTCGTTTCCTTTGCAAACCGTTTCAACATGCTCACATTCTCATGTGCCATACATTCATGAAAATCAATGGTACTCTGCTGTATTGCCGGATCCAACAGCGTGTCATATGTGATTCCCATTCGATCTTCCACCGGAGGCACCTTGGCGCTTGATAGTGTTACTGTCTTATCATTCCACGCTTTCTGAAGCGCTGCATCCGTACCATATTTTTCTGTCAGGAACTCACGGAAGGCTGTCTCGGAAGCGGGACTGTAATCCAACGCGTACTGTCCAAGATCAAACCATATCCACTCATTGGTTCCGCATGCAGCCAGTAGAATTCCCACGATCCGCTGTGCATAAGGCTGTCCCATCATGTAATCGATCAATGCCCGGTTCGCAGCAAGCGCGTCATCTTCAAACTTCCCGGATGAGAATGATACCTCATTACTTCTTCCATTCTTGCTGTCCACGATCAGTTCGTCCGGGTTTTCATCCTTCCACCACTGCGGAACGTCCATATTGATCTGAATCATAAGCTTTGTGTCTTCATGTCTGGATAACGCATTATATATGTACGAATCAAATACCGTAAAATCATATTCTCCCGGCCCTGTCCATACCTCCGGTGCCCCTCCTCCCGCAACGGAGGTCGTCACACGGGTGACGCATACCCCCGACTCGTGCATATAATTATCTGCCCGTTCATTCGTAAAGCTCTGATAAACCGGCAGCACATAGGACATATTCGGTATAGGCTCATCATCGATATAGAGTGTCTGCGTCCCATTCAAATCTCGGAATTCGGATGTTATGCATGCTTTTCCGGACGCGTTCGTGACACGAATGGCCTTCATCAGCTTATTATTCAAAACATCACTGTTCGTAATCTTGATCTGATTGATATTCAGCTGCAATATATATTTTCCACTCTGAAGATACTCCGGCATAAGAAAGGTATAGGAAACGGTAACTTTCTCTCCCTTCTTCCACTCTGATGTCTTCGGTCCCTCTGTCTGTGTGAGACTTATGGATACAAGATCATTCGTGGTATTTCTCACCCATAATGTGCCGGTAAATGCAATATCGTTTCTGATATCCTCCTCCGGAACTACCGTCATGGTCAGAACAGCCGCATCTCCTGCACTCATCTTCTCTGTAATGGTATAATCCAGAAGCTCTATCTTATCAGAGACAAACGCGGAAGCGTCAAACTCCAGAGTCGACCATGGTCTCGTTCCCACAGGTCCGATGATACGGCACTGTGACCACGTGGAATCGTCATATCCGGGCTGTTGCCAGCCCTCCGCAGCTTCCACCGTGGATATTGCAGAATCCATGGAATAGAAATCCACACGTGTTCCGTCTGCCATCTCCGCATAACCGTCGAACAATAGTGCTGCCGCCGAGCTTCCGTTATACACCTCAATCGCAAAAGTATTGTCCCCTGCTACCAGATAATCCGCCAACGTATCTACCAGTGCCACGTTTTCCCAGTCATCCGCACCATCCAGCACTACTTCCGTCCCGTTCACCCACAGCTTTACCTTATCATCCGCTGTGATCTGGAGTGTTCCTCCAATGGGTGCCTCCGGAAGTGTGAAGTGATATCGGAAATAACGGGTAGAGTACATGACGTTCATGTAGTCCTCATAATGCCAGATCCACTTTCCCCGCCAGTCTGTGACAGGTCCCGCTGTCGCCTGTGCATCCTCTTCGCTTTCCGTTATCTTTATGCTACTCACAGAAACCGTACCATTCGCAGTATTTCCGAATTCCAGCATGGCATATGCTGCCGATGGAGCTGCTATGGGATAAATGTAGTCCGTCATTACTCCTCCGGTGTCAGGCAGCAAGGTATCTAACCGCTCCGATGTAATCTCTCTGCCGGAATAATCAAAATACTTTATCGTCAGACGCGCTTCTGCCCCTTCTGCGGCATAATTCGTCGTAACATCAAACGCTGTATTTTCCTTTGCAGACTTCCATTTGCCGACAATATATCCTTCGGAAGATGCATCTGCATGAATGGATACCTTTCCATTCTCTACAGCAAATTCCGGCTTGCCTTTCACTACCATGGCATCCCAGCCATCCGGCTTCCCATCAGACGATATGGATGAGAAATCCTCCTCGTATTCGTTCCCGTCATAGATATTCCATTTCAATCCGTCCAGCCATAAATTCATAGTTCCCGGTGCAATAGAGATTTGTATACGCACGTAGGCCACATCCAGCTCTGTGGATACACCGCAGACCAGTTCCTTCCATTCGCTCTCCTGGGAAGATGCATTCAGAGAAGCCCTTATACCCGTAATCTTTCTCAGATATTTTCCGGTCTCATCATAACACATGGCATTCAGACGAATTCCGCTGTCTCTCTCTACATCAGAACTGTAGCTCTTTACGTAGACATTGAATTTATAACGTGTTTCCTTATTCAACGGTATCAGAATATCAGAAGTGACAGTCGTGTGTGCCGTTGCCGTCCTTTGCGAAAGAAAGAGAGACTGGCTTCCATTTCTCCATACCTTATTATCTGCTTTTGCTGCGATTGGCTGGGACACGGTCCATCCGGCAATATTGCCGTCTCTATCAAGCGTATCAAATCCCCAGACGGAAGCACTGTCATCCCGGAGAGACCATTTGAAATCATCCAGCCAGCAGATGTATCCGGTTCCACATGCCATGAATTCCACCTGCGCCTTTGCCGTACCCTCCGGCATCGTAAAATATCCAACCTCCTGCATCCAGTCTGTACTGGTTGTCCTATGGTCGAATTCACCGTCACGCAGCCGTTCGATTACCTTGCCCTCTGCATCCATACAGACAATCTGTGCTATCTGGTATACGTTCTGCGCCTGGTTTGCCAGTCTCACCATATAGGTAAGCTTATAATCTGCTCCGGCAGTCACATCAAATACATTGCTTCGCAGAATCTCATAGCTGTATTCACCTGATGCTTTCGTGCACTTGATTCCCTTGGTTCCATTATAGCCATCAAATGTCAGTTCCCATTTGGCATCTTCCGCCCTGGTCACCAGAGTCCAGTCCAAAAGTGTTCCCTCCACACGCTCCTCGAAATCACCATTATGAATTCCGTCATCGGTAAGCTGACGCACAACCTTTGTAAGCGACACATCGTCAAAGCTGGCGGTAAAACGGGAATCCTCCACACCGCCGCACCAGAACTGCACCTGTATATATCTCGTACTCTCCGTTGTCACAAGGCTGTAGGAAAGTTCCTGCCAATCTGAATTTTTACGGATCTCCGTATGTAACCGATTGTTCTGGATCAGGTTCAGCTCCGCATCATATTCTGCAATATATGCCCGCACTCCATAGAAGGTGTCATATACACTGTTTTCTATGCGCAGTGCATAATCCAACATATAGTTGGTCTTACCCTCCGCCTGCATGATATTGGAATCTACGGAAACATATCCCGTACCATTCCGGGTAACACCCAGACAGTTTCCGTGATAACCGTTCTTTTGCCGCTTTAGGGTATAATTTTCCGCCCAGTTATACTTTTCAGCCTCATTGTGAATATTTTTCGAACTCATATGCCAGGAATATACGCTGTCAAGATTACTGCCCTTTTCAAAGCCGCCGTCTGCCAACGTATCATCTGGAATCTGTTCTATGGACACCTGGTCGATATAAAGCACCGCTTTGGGATTCTTGTTCCAGACCCCACCCATATAGAAACCAATGCGTACATATGCTGTCTCCTTTTCCGTGTGAAGGTATGCAGCATATGTCTTCCAGTCCATATCATCTCTTGGTGCCACATTGATCTGGGAACGCGTCAGTTCCCTTTCATTTGCATCATACTGTGCCACAAATACCTTGCCGCCAAAGAAATTCGCTCTTTCTTCAATACCGGAAAGCTTCATGGACCAGTCGATATTGTAACCTGTGTTTCCTGAAACCTTCACCAGAGAGGAATCTGCCACTACATATCCCCTGGTACCGCTCTTCGGAGCAATTTTCAATGACTTCCTTCCTTTGGCCGCATCCCCGCCAATCGTCATCTGATAATTCTCTCTCCAATTACTCCCTTTATCATAGTTTCCTGCTATGTCCACCGTCTGCAGCGTCCATCCGTCCGCCTTTTTCCCAATAATGCCGTCCTCAAAGGTACCATTATATACATTATCATAGGCAACCGGGGACTGTGCCTTTGCGGCAAAGCCAGAGACAGAAGGTAGCAGCATGGCTGCAGAGATAATTGCCGCTGTCAGCCGACTGACAAATTCATTTCTTTTCCTCATAGAATCTATCCCTCCTACCAGATACCCGGAATCCATGTCGTCGTGATCTCCGGCTCCTCTTCTTCTGTATAGTCCTGCTGTTCTGTCCTTAGGATACCCAGAGTCTTCGATCCACCCAGCTGCTTTGCATTGGAAATATCTGTTTTACTGTCTGCGCGGTTAAAAAACGTACCCTCGGCATCCGGGTTCTGTGCTTCCTCCGGCGAGACCGTCAACACTTTTTCCTGCTCTTCTTTTGCTTCTCCTCCTGTTTTTCCAGAGTCAGAAGAAGTACAAGCGACTGCTGTCAGGAGATATCCGGAGACAAACAATAAAAGTACCGGCAATAAAAGTTTTTTTCGTCTTATTCTATCTCTCATAAGTGCATCCTCCTTCCGCTATTGATCCAGCAGTATGTGGTTATGGCTTACGAAGCGCAGTACATCATAGCAGCTCACTTCCGTGCCTTCCTCCTGCGCGCTCTCTATCAGCTCTTTATTTACACTCCCGCCAATGTAGCTCCAATTGATCTTATTACTTTGTGTTGCCACAATCTTTGATGCAATCTCTTTTGCGATTCCATATACAGAGGCTTCTGATTTGCCGTTTTGGGCTGTAACCATTCCGTATGTATTGGCATAATCATTATCACTGTATAGCACATACTCTTTTCCATCCACCCGGTATACAACGTAAGCCACTGCCGCATAGACCACATTCGGATCACATGATTCGCCGCTGAGGACTGCATCATATCCTGCCCCTGCCGCAGTATAGCTGCTCCGGATTCCGACAGCAGAAGAAGTTCCTATCTCCAATGGTATACCCGCTGCTACTGCCTCTGCCGGCATGATCAAAATACCCATTTCCAAAAGCTTTACTTTTTCGGGGATTGCTTTTCCGGGGCTCTCTGCAAGAAACCGAAGCTTGTTTGCATCGCCCTCCGCGATGGTTGCCCCCTGCATTTTCGCGCGATATGCCTCATATTCCTCCAGATAGCCCTCTATTCTGGCTGCTAACTCCGGCAGCGTACCGTCTTTCTTCACCTTTGCGAGCAGGTTTCCCAGGGCTGTCACATTCGTTGCCGGTGTAATCCCTGCACCCACGATCTTGCTAAGGTGCGCTTCCCATACCTGTTCAGAAGCAAATCCCGGAATATCAGTACTGTCAAATACGCCCAATTCCTCCAGGGGAGCAATCAACTCATTCCAATAGTCCTCAGCCTTGGCGTCCCCAGGCAGAGAAGTTGTATATAAATTATCCAGGAACGGGATATGCCATTTCTCCGCCGCAGCTTTTGCTACCGCGTAGTAAGCAGACAGGTCTCCATTTCCCGCATCCCGGCGCGGAAATACATACGCAATTTTCTTTCCATCAAAGCTCTGTGCCAGATTCATAAACGCTTCTTCCAAAGCTCCTGCAAAGGTTTCTGCATCATAATTTCCGTCATACGCCTCTGTCACCGTTCCCAGGGGCACACCTGCCGCCGCATCCTTGGCACCTGCGCCGATGTATATATAATCATACTCATTACTCCCCACGGTATCGATCTGGGCAAGCACCCGTTCTGCCAGACTCTCCGCAAATCCTGCTCCTTCCACGGATAAGACTGTCGCATTCATTATACTAAGTCGCTCTGCTTCGTCTGCCAGCTTCTTGCTCGATTCATCCCCAAGAAACAGAATACTCTTATTATACAGTGGCGAAGCGGAGACCGCCGGATCCTTCTCTTCGAGCTTCACATTATCGTAATAGTAGGCCATATCCGGTGTCTCATTCATCTTCGTCCCACCAATCAGCAAGCCTATCTGCGCCAATACTGCTCCCGCCGGTGCAGTGATATCTTTGCTGTAGTAGGTCCAATCCTGTGTCAGTTTGGGACATGTTCCCGGTGTGTTGATCTTATCGTAACGAACGATCTGTCCGTTGCTGTCCAGATAGCGCACCACATACACCGCCCCTGTCAAATTCTCTCCCGCTGTATCTCTTCCGGTAATCTTAAGGTCATAAGAAGTCGTATAAGTGATCTTCTCCTTGATCGGTATTGCTTCCGAGAAATATGTTGCGGCACCTAAGATACCCGATGGTCTGGTTACATAGAGTTTTACCACATCATTTCTCCCGTCGACATCCATTGTCGTGATACCATAATTGCTTCGGAAATCATTGGCTGCGTCCGGAGTCGCTATCCCTTCATAATCACTTTTTTCTGACGTCCAGCCAAGTTCGGCTGCTTCCCTCAGAGTAATGTTATCAAAATATATTTTGTACGAGCCTTGGCCGCCGACCGTGCCTGTTCCAAGATAGAGAACGGCATATGCCGAATCCTTCGTTGGTGTAAACGCAAACACCTTTGAGTCCGTCCACTCCGGTACCTCTGTTGTGTCTTGCCCGTAATGCATATCAATCCTTAGTGTCTCCACCTGACTGCCCGCCTGATCATACGTGATCACATAGGCACTGACCGGATAATGCTTCACCCCGGAAGCTCCCCCAAGCTCCGTTATCTTATAGGCGTATTGCAATGTATACTTCTGTCCATTTATAAGCTGCAACCTCGATGACGCCATGGCGGCATAGCCATAAGACAGCTTCTTCGTCACCAGGATGGCGTTTGTTCCATCCACCCCCTGCCCCGGCACACATGAGATTGTGTAATTACCTGCCCAATTAGCAGAAGGGTCAAGATCCGGCCCATTTTTTGTGCTCACCATCTGGAAGCCTGGTATAGCAGAATCGGAAGCCTCGCCATCCCCATTGTATATCATGGCACCGTTGGAGCCATCATCTACAAACAAGGAAACATCATCATAATAGTAGGCAAATCCGCTGGCACCGTCCCAGGTTCCTCCAATATAAAAACCGATTCTTACGTATACTGCACCGTTCGGCACTGTATTACTATAGCTTTCTTTTGTCCAATCCTGTACTGCAAGCTTACTGTTCTTGCTGCTCTGCTGTGACAGGAGATTCTTATCCGCGTCATAGAATGAAAGAACCGCATATGCCCCGTCAATATTGGCGGGCGGCAACGTTCCGCCTCCGTCTACCGTAATCTTGCTTTTCCATGACAGGCAGTATGCCTCACCGGCAGACACCGGCACGTAGGAAGACTGTACCATGGAATACCCCCGTGTTTTGGCCTTGGGATATTGCTTCAGGACATGGTTGATGTTTCCACTTTCGCCTGTTTCTTCCACAATCTCGGCAATATAGTTTTTATGAAATCCATCTGAACCCGGTTTTCCCCCTATATTACAAGAAGTCGTTGTCCAGCACGCAGGTCCTTCCTTCGCGCCTTCACGTCCGCCATCCTGTCCATGAAAGACCGCTTCAAAGTCACCGTTCATCACGTCCCTGCTGTCGTATTGATATACCGCTACATTGTCAAACAGCACGGTTGCTTTCACATTCCACACCCCTCCGATCGCCAGATACAGCACTGCGGACTCTGCGCCTGCTGCAGCAACAAAATCGTGCGTAACCGTTGCCCAATTCTCGGAAACCGTCTGCCCTTTTCCTTTGCCGGTATCGTTCAATACCGTCCACGAAACTTGTTCTCCATCTGCGTTTAACTCCTGCACTGCCGCATGGATCCCGTAAAAATCCGAAACGCTTGCAGCATTTTTTATCTCGGTGGTTTTATAATCATACCGTATACGATAACCGACTCCTGCCGCTACGACAAATGGTGCAGAGGTCATGGCTGCATAGCCGCCGCTGACCTTACTTATGGCCGCCGTCCTATTGCCGCTCTCTGAAACCGTCTTCAGCGTGTAGTTCTTCGTCCAATCATCCTTTGTTTCAATCGTTGTATTCGCCTTCATGCTGGTAAGATTCCAGCCCCTGACATTATACCCTGTGCGGCCGGATTCAAAATCACCATTGAACAGACTGACTTCCGTCATATCCGGCACTTCCGCTGCCTGTGAGACCTTCGGGGATGACAGCAGAAGATTTCCAGCACAAAGAGTTGCTATCAGGACAACTGCCAAAACTGCTTTCCATCTCACTTTTGAAATCCAACTTTTCATACTTTTCCTCCAGGTTCCCGCTTCTTCCTTTTTCCTTTCTCATTCTATTTCAAATTTAATATTTTCCACCGCAGCAATATAAGATCATCATTATCATAACGCTGGTTCTTATTCATATCCGCACTTTCGGAAATTGTCACACTACTATCCGCCTGATGTCTCTTAATCCTGATGATATCGCAGATATCAATAACTCCCTCTCCGGTAGCATCCCCGCCCTGCATCATAACAAAGGAAAGGTCTTCCTTTAATAATGCGCTTTCTGTCAAACGAATGTTGTCATAGTAGTAAGTTAAGTCTGGTGTCTCATTCATCTTCGTACCACCGATTAACAGACCGATCTGGGCAGATACTGCTCCCGTCGGTGCAGTAATCTCTTTGCTGTAGGAGGTCCAGTCCTGTGTCAGCTTCGGGCACGTGTCCGATGTACTGATCCTATCATAGCTGATAATCTGTCCTTCGCTGTCCAGATAACGAATCACATACACAGCACCGGTTCCATTCTCTCCCTTTGCATCTCTTCCGGTAATCTTAAGGTCATAAGAAGTCGTATAAGTGATCCTCTCCTTGACCGGCATTGCTTCTGAGAAATAAGTTGCGGCACCTAAGATACCCGATGACCTGGTTACATAGAGTTTTACCACATCATCTCTCCCGTCGACTTCCATTGTCGTGATGCCATAGTTGCCTCGGAAATCATTGGTTGCGTCCGGAGTCGCTATCCCCTCATAATTACTCTTCTCTGATGTCCAGCCAAGTTCTTTCACGGCCCTCAAAGTAATGTTATCAAAATAAATCTTGTAGGAGCCTTGACCGCCGACCGTGCCTGTTCCAAGATAGAGAACGGCATACGCCGAATCCTTCGCCGGTGTAAACGCAAACACCTTTGAGTCCGTCCATTCCGGTACCTCTGCTGCCGCCTCCCCGTAATGCATATCAAGCTTCAGCGTTTCCATCTGACTGCCCGCCTGATCATACGTGATCACATAGGCACTGACCGGATAATGCTTCACCCCAGAGGCTCCTTCAAGCTCCGTTATCTTATAAGAATATTGTAACGTATACTTCTGTCCTTTTATCAGTTTCAGCTTCGACGAAGCCATGGCAGCATAGCCATACGACAGCTTCTTTGTCACCAGGATAGCGTTCGTTCCATCCACCCCCTGCTCCGGTACACATGAGATTGTGTAACTACCTGCCCAATTAGCAGAAGGGTCAAGATCCGGCCCGTTTTTCGTACTCACCATCCGGAAGCCCGGCACGGCAGAATCGGAAGCCTCTCCATCCCCATTGTATATCATGACACCGTTGGATCCATCATCCACAAACAAGGAAACATCATCATAATAATAGGCAAATCCGCTGGCACCGTCCCAGGTTCCACCAATATAAAACCCGATTCTTACGTATACTGCACCGTCCGGAACTGTATTACTATAGCTTTCCTTTGTCCAGTCCTGTACTGCAAGCTTACTGTC
>CAKSAI010000067.1 GCA_934434905.1 uncultured Lachnospiraceae bacterium
ACCATAACGGTAGGCGGTTAGTCCTTCAACAGAGGGACTGTGACCCTCTGATTACATAGAAACCCGAAAGGGAATCCACTGGAAAGGAGGGCTAAGCCATGAGTATTGTTGACTTCATAGCAGTGGTAAGCTTCGGCTTAACCTGCTTTGGTCTTGGATATACCTTTGGCAAGGATAATAATAAGCCACAAAAATAACCGCCCTGTCTGCAAACTAAGCGGTTATCTTTGATAGATATTTCAAATAGTAAACGGACTAACCGTCTATCGGTAGCACTCTTCTTCTGTAGTCATATTAGCACGCATCTGTGAAAATGTCAAAAAATTTTTATTCCACAAATTACAAGACATGTAAGCACTATTATTTACTTCCATTCCATTACTTGCTCCTCAACGCATTACAAACTGTTTCCGCTCGTTCTGCTCGATGGCCTTCAGCTCCCGTGCCGCCTTGATGGCGTCCGCCGCGCATTCCTCGATTCGGTGGCTGGAGCGGCTGTATCCCAGCAGGTTCACCATGGCTTTGGTAATTTCCTCCCTGGTCATAGGTCCGTTCTCCTGAAGCAGGCAGCACACGGCGTTCTTCAGTTCGTACTTGCAGATGTCCTCCGTGCTCCGCTGCTCCCGGAAACGGAAGGTGTGGTATTCTGCCGGATCCGAGCCGTGGTTCCACAGGAAGCGCACCCCGGACTGGCGGGTGATTTTTACGTCCGCCGTGGTCACCAGCTTATCCAGGTGTTCCGAGATGTTTTTGCCGGCCCTGCCCAGACCGGTGGAATTAATCAGGGTGCGAATCAGGGCCGGCTGGCTGATTGGGCCTTCCACCTGCACGATTTCCGAAATGGCCTCCTTGATCAGCTTTTTGGTCTGACGGTCGTAGAAATTATCGATGGTAATCTGCGAGAGGTCTTTCTCGAACACCCGGTACTCTTCCCGAATATAGCGGAGAGGTTCCGCGGAAGCTGCGGCGGCTGCCGTTGTGACGGTGGCGGCTTCGGAGATTTCCGGGACCGCCAGCTTTTCTTTCGCCGGTTTTTTGCGAGGTGCCTTCGCAGCGGTCTCAGCAGGCGCCTTGCCAGCACCTTCGGCGTTCTCCACCGGCGCCTCGCCGGAGGCTGTGGCCGGCTTTTCCACCGAAGGTTCCGCGATGACGCCGGCCGGATTTCGGCGCATCGGAATCGGCCGGATGCCGATATTCCGCACCAGCTGCACGTCGATGCAATCGTTATCCGGGATTTTGTTTTCGTCCAGGGCCTTCAGAATCTCTTCCGCTTCCTTCTTCGCCTCTTTATAGGAAAGATTCTTCCCCAGAGTCATGGCGGTGCATTCCAAAGCCACCAGTTTTCCCTCTTTGATGAGCTTCCGCAGCTGCGCGGTATCGGAAAGAACCGGCTCGCTGCAGCGGCCTTTCGACGTCAGCCACACGCCGGCAAAAATATGTGCCGGTGCCGTAATCAGGACCGGATGGAGTCCAAAGGATTCCAGGCAGGAAGCGAAGAGCACGGTAATGTCCATGCAAGTAGCAAATTTCTGCTGCATCACCGTCTCCCCCAGACGCACCCGCTGCGGTCCGAAGAAGCTGGCCGGCGGATTCGAATAGATGATGCCGGCTTCTTTTATGGCGTTGTACACGCCCATGGTCATCTCTTCCACTCTTTTGGCATCGCCTTGATAGCCCTCCAGGGACGGGTTCATGCCCTCTTTCTGCATCCAGCGCGCCGCCTGCTGCAGGAGCCCGATGATGTCCGGATGGTTCGGCGTCATGTAAGCCGGCAGCAGAACCAGCGCACCGTTCCACTGGTCGTACGGACAGATCGTCACACGGCCGCAAGCCTCCGAGACTTTTTTGCCGTTCACGGTGAGAGTGTAGGTGGCGGTGCAGGTCTCGATTTCCGTAATCTGCTCTAATTTGCGGAGGTTGATGGCCGGGTCGTCCACCTCAAAGACGATGTTCTCCCCCGCCGGCACGTCCCCCAGAAAAACATCCACCGGCTCCAGAATGTCCGACGTAAAATCCGCCCGGAACTGGATGTTCTTGAGTTTTTTGCCGGTTTCGTTGGCCACGTACACGTCCCCGATCAGCTGCTCCTGACCGTTGGCGTACATGGCGTACAGCAGGTCCGGCCGCCGCATCAGGTCCTCGTCGAAGGTGCCGTCCGCCCGGGCGTATAAAAACACGTTCACCGGACCGGAGGCGTTCTTTTCCGTCTCGTACATCACCGACTTCATGTATTTCTGCATTTCCGCTTCCGGCGCCGGCTTCACCCGCATGCCGCACTCCGCGGTTCCCACCTCCTGCTCCCCCATGAACAGGGTGAAGCGGATTTTGCCGTTCCGGGTGCGTTTGATTTTCGCGTATTCCTCCAGGTTCACCGGCGGGTCGTCGATTTCGAATTTGCCTTCCACGCTCGCGGTAAAAGTACCCTCTTCGTAGTACAGGAGTCCCGGGTCCACAATGGCCGGCTGAAACTCGCAGGCGATTCGAACGTCCGGCAATGTTTCTTTGCTTTGGTTAAGGATAAAACCATCTCCGATGATCATCTCATTGCCCTGAATCAAATCTTCCAAGTTGATGACCGGCTGTCCCACGCATTGGAAATTCACCTTCCGGTCCCTGCCCACTTCCAGAATGATGTCCACCGGTTTGGCATCGGTCGCCCCCGCCTTCCGCGCCGGTGTTGTTTTTACCGCCGGGGCCTTCTCTACCGGAGCCTCTGCCTGCGGGGCCGCTGCCGCCAGATCCGTCCGTCCCGTCAGCTCCGCCGCCCGCTTGAGCACCTCGATTTCAATCATGTCCCGGAGCTGGTTCACGGTGCGATTGGCAACGGTCATCATGCAGTTAATGCTCAAATCCAGACCCGCGGCAAACCAGCAGGAATCGCAGACGATTCCGTCCGATACCGTCACTTTCCCCGACAGGAAACCCAATTTCTTTCCGCATATGGAACAAACCTTCGCCATGTGTGCCTCCTTTGTGTTGTGCTATTTGTGCTGATTATTATTCTTCTGTATGCTTCTCTCAAACGTTGTATCCGGCACTCCGCCTAAACTATCCGGCATTTTTTCTTAGTATCCGGCACTTTATTGGCAGTATCCGGCATTCTATCGGTAATATCCGGCACTGATTTTGCAGTATCCGGCACTTTAACGGCGGTTTAACGGCGGTTTCCTATCAACTCAATATGATTTTCTGCCGGTGCTGTCCGTCGAAAGCTTTTCAAATTGGGTAAACACTGTTTCCCCAATTTACTGTCGTTCTTCATATTCCAGTCTTAATTCTTCTGCAAGATACAGATCGCTCATGCAGTGCATATCGGAAATGCCCTCACGCATTAATTGGTAAACTTCGGAACGATAAAATAAATCCAATGCTTCGTCCAATGAAATTCCCTGCTGTTTGGCAAAGCACTCAATGACGCGAGCATATTTTTTCTGGAGTAAAATCGGATTTGCCATCATAGTGTTTCACTCCCTTCAAAATGCAACAAAGACAATGCTTTCTCCGTGCGGAAACATATTTGTCGGTTCGGTTTTTCATAACGCAGACGATTAAGAGCTTCCGCCTTGTCAATCAATCCATCAAAGAACAATTCCACCGTATTGAACACCTTATCATTGGCAACACCGCCCACAACAAGATCGTAATCAGTCGAATCTTTTCCTCTGCGACAGTTCAAAATGAAATCCAGCCATTCGTCGGAATAGGAATCAAATTTCAATGTTTTTAATTCGACTTCCCGGCTTTCGTCATATTTATACCGGGAAATGATAGCATCCTTCCCTCGACGTTTGAATTTACCACACCACTTCGCCGCCTGTTCATACAACGGCGTGACGTAGAAACCTCGTCCAAAGTCCACATCAGGGCGAGAATGAATCAAATCCGGGTTTGCAATCTCTAAAAATGAACCATGGTAGAGAATCATACCTCCACGCCCCTTTCTTTCATCACATCAAGAATGTCGTCCACAATATATTCACGGCTCTGAGTATGCAGCACTTCATATTCCGGCACGATGTAACCGTACAGGATATCACTCTTTTCGGTAAACGCCCGATAGACCCGCGCTGCATCCACGCCCAACTTTTCCGCTACATTTTCAATGCAAAACACAGCGAACTCCAGCTCATCGGAATTTTTAATTTTCTCATATTTCATCATACGCAAGCCCGCCTTTTCTATCTCCATACGAACAGTGAGATTGCTTTAATTATAGTATTTATTGAAAAATCCGTAAAGGCAAAAAACGTCGCTTTTTAGAATTTAGGTTATTAAATACCAAAAAGTTCTTGACGACCGCGGTCGCCTGTGCTAAATTTAGGTTATCAAATACCAAGCATATTTTTAGGAGGTCTATCATGTTGAAAATTATCGAACCGTACATTCAGAACCAAATTACATTCGGTGTGCTCACGTTAAATCGAATGTTTGAACGAGAAACCCTCAACGACGCGTTGGCACAGGATGCGCTTACCGAAGCGCATGAAACATTAAATACCGCAGTGCTTCCGGAGCATCAGGACATTCTCACATTCATCTTCCACGACCTGTTCGCCGCTGAAGAAGACGCAGGGAGAATTCGGGAAACCCTAGACACCATCGAGGATATCGATGTGCCTGATTTTGTAAGCGCTTACCGAAATCGAGACAATGAAAACTACGGGTCATACACAAGCGGAGATATCGAGAAACTCGCCACAGCGGTTTTTGCCCCTTCCGAGTCCAAGACCGTAATGGATATCGGCTGCGGACAAGGTGTATTTCTGACCGAAACCGCAATCCACGAAAAAGCCGGCGAGCTCCACGGCATAGAGATCAAACAAGAGGACGCCATCGTGGCCCGGATGAAAATGCTCCTTCTGGGTCGGGATATGAACCGCATTCGCTGTGAGGACGTATTCGATATGGATTTCCGCAATCCGGAACTTCCGAAGTACGATGCCGTTTTCTGCCACATGCCGATAAAGCAGCGGCTCGAATCCAAGCAGCTTCTGTCCTGCGGGTTGTTCGATGCAGTAAAAACAGCAAAGCGCGTTTCCGTTCACTCTTCCGAATGGGCGTACATCCGGGCAATGCGAAAGATGCTGAAGAAAAGCGGCAAAGGAATTGCTTTCATCCGCGCAAGCCTGTTGTATCTGGAATCCGAACAGGAATTCCGGAAAGAGCTGCTGGAATCGGGAATGCTGGAAGGCGTCGTATTGCTGCCGGAAGGCCTGCTCCTGAATACCGGCATGCAGATCGCCATGCTGGTGTTGAGCGACAACAACGATCGCATCAAGATGGTGAATGCCGCTTCCTATTATGAAAAAATAAAATTCCGGAATGTGCTTACGGATACCGAAAAGGACCGGATTTTGGACCTGTATTTTAACGGCGGTGCAAATCCGGGAGACGGAAATCATCCTTCCGAAGATTATATTGAAGTTGCGCCTCGGACGATTGCGGATAACACCTACTCCTTCGACCCGATGCGGTACGTTCTAGGTGAAAAAGTTTGTTTTACCAACGCTCGGAAGCTTTCCGAAGGAACCCACGGCATTTTCAGGGGGGCTCAGCTTACATCCGATAAGCAGAAAGAAATGTCGAATCTCGGCGGCAAGGCGCCGAACGCATATCTCCTGAATCTGTCCAACATCAGCAACGGCTACATGGATGAAGCGCTTGTGGAAGTGCATATTGACAAAATCGAAAAGTACAAGAAATACATGCTGCAAGACGGGGATGTCATTATCTCTGCCCGGGGAACCAAAATCAGCACGGCCGTTGCGGAAAATATCCAGGATCGAAATATTATCGCGACGGGGAATCTCATTGTCGTAAGATGCAACGACACTTTAGAGCCTTATTACCTGAAAGCATTCTTCGACAGCGATGACGGCAACTTGTGCCTCAGCGTTGCACAGACCGGCAGTACGATTTTTGCCATTAACCCGAAGCAGCTCTGCGAATTGCAATACGATGCCCTGGACATGGAAAAGCAGAAACGAATTGCCGTAAAAGAAGAATCGCTCATCGCGGAGTTGCACGAAAGCATCCACCGGGTTGAAACACTTCGTCAGGACATCTCCGGCGTGTACGATGACTTTAGAAAGTAATTCCTGAACCGTTGGCACCTGTCTCCGGATTTTGATAAGTGAGGCTATTTAAGATTTTTGCGGTAAACCGTAAAAATCTTAAATACGGTAGTTGTAAACCGATTCCGGACGGGATATAATGCTATTGAAGATTTTTGCAGTAAACCGCAAAAATCTTCAATAGGAGGTGCTATACATGGAAATTAAAAGAAATCGTTATCTGAATACGCTCATCAACAAGAAGCATAACGGTCTTATAAAAGTCATAACCGGTATGCGCAGGTGCGGCAAATCTTATCTTCTCTTTACGTTATTTAAAGAGCATCTGCTGTCAAATGGAATAGATGAAGATCACATCATTGAGATTGCTTTTGATGCTTTCGAAAACAAGAAATATCGCGATCCGGATGTGCTGTACCCCTATCTGAAAGAGCAGATTAAAGATGATGCTATGTATTATGTATTGCTTGATGAGGTACAGCTGCTGGGAGAGTTTGAATCTATTCTCAACAGCCTGATTCGTATGAAAAATGTGGACGTATATGTAACCGGAAGTAATGCTCGTTTTCTTTCAAAAGATGTCATTACTGAGTTTCGAGGCCGCGGCGATGAGGTGCATATGTATCCCTTAAGCTTTGCTGAATTCATGTCCGTCTATCCGGGTACAAAGCAGGACGGATGGAATGAGTATATGCTCTATGGCGGTATTCCACTGGTACTTGAGTTTACCACGCCGGATCAGAAAATTGCGTTTTTGAAATCTCTCTTTGAGGAAACCTATATTTCGGATATCGTTGGCAGGCATAATATTCGCAACAAAGCAGAATTAGAAGAGCTTTTAAATATTCTGTCCTCTGCGATCGGTTCTCTGACTAATCCACAGAAACTTTCCGCGACATTTCAAACGGTTAAGAAAAAGAAAATCAGCAATTCCACGATCAAGCGGTACATTGATTATCTTTGCGATTCCTTCCTGATTGACAGCGCAATTCGATATGATGTGAAGGGAAAGAAATACATTGATACGCCGGTAAAGTATTATTTTACGGATATGGGACTTCGCAATGCCCGGTTGAATTTCCGTCAGATTGAAGAAACTCACAGCATGGAGAATATTATTTTTAACGAGCTGAAAATGAGGGGCTTCAACGTGGATGTGGGTGTTATCATGCAGTATGAAACCAATGAGAAAGGCGCCAACATCCGCAAACAGCTGGAAATTGATTTTGTCTGCAACCAGGGTTCCAAGCGCTATTATATCCAGTCTGCTTATGCGATTCCCGATCAGGCCAAAATGGAGCAAGAACAGAGATCTTTGATGTTGACGGGAGATTTCTTCAAGCGAATGATCATTACCAAAGATACACCTGCACCTTATTACAATGAGTCGGGTGTGTTGATCATGAGTGTCTACGACTTCCTGCTGGATGAGAACAGTCTGGATTTTTAAGAGAAATGGGCCGAACAACAATGTCTCTGTTCCCTATTAGGTGGCTCTTTAATGCCATGATTAACGCCATTTTTACCGGTGGCGTTAATCATGGCGTTATTTGCATCAAAGAACCGCCATTCCGTTAAAAGGGGACCTCTTCTGCAAATTGCTGTTCAGTGAAACTTAGCGAAACTTAAATTCACTGTTTTTTCCTTTACAAAAAGCTCTGTAAAACCAATAATCCAACGTTTTTCAGTGCTTTTTTCGTTTAATTGTCCTCAGGCACCTATATAAGTGAAACTTAGCGAAACTTAAATTATGCCCAATATGGAATATACTTTTTATATCTTGGAGCAGTATCCGGATTCATTACTTTAATATAGCCTCCGTCAACAGCACTAGTAAGAAGTCGAGATGCTTTCGCTTTCTCTTTTTCTCCCAATCCAAATATTTTTCGAATATCTGAGTTAGAAATCCCCTCAAAATTGACATATGCCAGACATGCCTGCATATAACAAGTTCTCATTCGATCTTCTTTCTTGGTTAATTCAAACGGTACTTTCGCAAACATTATTGCTTTTGTAAATTGATTGTTTTGATTTTCAATCCTCGGCGCAAGTAATTCATTTTTGCCGGTTGCTTCAACAATCTTATCATACCCACTGCCACGTTCCTCACAAATACCACATTTATGCATAAATCCAGCAATATTTTCATTTCTAGACACCGGCACCGAATCTACAATTCTATCAATTGCTACCAATGGTGCGCCAGCATTTGAAAACTCAATTCGATTTTTAAACACTTCCACCATCGGATTTGTCCCTCTTTGCTGCAGATCCTGATGTATCATAGCATTTGCCAACAACTCACGGATAGCAATTTCCGGGAAACTGACAACGGATTTCCTTGTTGCCTCTACAATAACCTCTTCCTGTGGAATAATCGTCATAATATACTGCACGATTTCTTCATGTGAGAATACATAACCTGCGCAGAATTCTTTTTCTCTGATAGCCTCCAACCGGGAGTTTTCCTTATACCAAATCACTCTGACATATGGACGATACGAATCTGGATTTTCTGGAAGACCTGCTTCCATGGTCGGAAAAGCTTCCGGAAGAATGCAAAAAGCGGATTGCCGAGATGAAATATCCTTGCCAGCAGCGATGCTGGCCTGATTGAAATGCTGAAAACAAAGAACGAGGAATTCTCGCAAGAGGTTCCTCGTTTTCGTTTGCTTCTGTTTGTAAAGGCACGGGTGGTTTACCGGTTACGAAAATACCACAACGCCTAGGATTTCGAAATCATCATCGTTTGTAAAAACATAGGCGTTATGTTCACCGTTTAACGGTTGAAATACTGTTATATCGTCATGCTTAACCGGGCAGTTGAAATAAAGATTCTGCCCTTCCCCAAAATGAAAAAGCAAATCCAACATTTCCTCATCCAGCGAAAATACCGGCGCATGTCTTTCCTACCTCAATTCATCAAACAT
This sequence comes from uncultured Lachnospiraceae bacterium, assembly GCA_934434905.1. GTDB lineage: Bacteria > Bacillota > Clostridia > Lachnospirales > Lachnospiraceae > 14-2. Next base: position 9,005 of record CAKSAI010000067.1, read on the forward strand.
AATTTGTGCTAACGCATTCATAATAGAACGATATTTTCCGAGATCTTCAAACAATTTTGTGTAAGTTTCTGTACTTTCAATATAAGCTTCCTGCGCTGCATCATCAAATAGCGGAGGAAAGATATTCTTCTCAAAAATCTGACGACCATCTTTCTTCGCCGCATTCTGCAGCCTTTTATTGTTCTTCAGTTTTTGATGCAATGCTGTAATTACAACTTTATCCGCTTCGGTGAAATTCCCTGCATATTCTTGATTAATTTTCTCAATGACCTGTTCCAACGGACTAAGTGTCTCAGACATTTTCACCGGTTTTTTCAACTTAGCAGGTTCATAAGCACTAAGATTGTCTTCCGAAAGATTGATGGAACCTTCATAAGTTTTCTCAAGATTGTAGTACTCAAGTTTCACTCTGTCGTCAAGGTTAAACGGCGTTGTTGGATCAGCTGGTATGACCTTTGCCAAATAAGAACAGAAGATATATTCATCATGCATCTGTTTATCGAACATTCGTGCAATCTGTGTAATGTATCCATACCATTTCACAAACGTTCTGCAGAGTTTACGGAACTGATATCTCTGCTCCTGATTCAATTCGTTGAATTTCTGTTGAATTGGTAGCAATGCATTTGTTATCGCTGCCTGAATCTTGTTTGCCTTACGCTTATCTTCATCGAAATAGATTTTATTTACTTTTTCAATGTCCATATCATCATAGATTTTAAAAGCTCGCAGCATCTTTTGCGTCTTGTAAATCAAATCTGTATTGATTTCCTGAGACAATGATGTTTCCTGATAGAATGGCTGGAATGCTTCCAAAATATCTTCTTTTGAATTCACAAAATCAATGATGAATGTATCCTGTTTATCCGGATGTGTACGGTTCAATCTGCTCAGAGTCTGAACTGCTTTCACGCCACGCAATTTTTTATCGACTATCATTGTATGAAGCAAGGGTTCGTCAAATCCAGTCTGGTATTTTTCAGCTACAATCAGAATATTTCCTTCATCATGGAATACCTGTTTTGTCTGAGATTCATTCACACCGTTCAGCTTGCTTTCTGTCCATTCAACATCCTTTGGGTCATCTGGGTCTTTGATGGAACCAGAGAATGCCGCCAGAATTTCCACGTCGTGATAACCATTTGATTCCAAATAGCGCTTAATCTCATGATAGTAGCGAACCGCAGCAAGTCTCGATGATGCTACAACCATCATCTTTCCTTTTTCTCTGATTTTTTGCTTCGTTACATTCCGGAATGTTTCAACAATAATCGCTGATTTCTGCTGGATATTATACGGATGCAGCTCTTCATATCTCTTGATTGTCTTCAATGCCTTTGACTGCGGAACATCTGGATTATCCTTCGTGTTCTTTGCAATCTGGTAGCAGGTTTTGTATGTCGTATAGTTCTGAAGAACATCCAGAATAAACTCTTCTTCGATTGCCTGACGCATCGAATATACATGAAATGGATGATAAGAACCATCATTCCATTCTGTACCGAACATCTCCAATGTTGAACTTTTCGGTGTTGCAGTAAATGCAAAGAAGGAAAGATTCTTATGTTTGCCATGTGTAATCATTTCACGCACCAAGCGATCGTTGTCATCCAACAATTCTTCTTCGGCTTTTCCTTCCAATTCCGCATACTCTTTTAGTGCATCCGATACATCCGCAAGTGCCGCTTTTAATTTCATCGCAGAAGATCCGGTCTGCGATGAATGTGCTTCATCCACAATAATTGCAAATCTCTTATCGGTTGTATCATCCACTTCTTCATAAATAACCGGAAATTTCTGCAGTGTTGTTACAATGATTCTCTTTCCAGCATTCAGAGCATCTTTTAAATCCCTAGAAGATTTCTTCTCATCAATCGCACATACGCTACCCAGTGTATGGTCAAAGCCTGTAATTGTCTCCTGTAACTGTGCATCCAGATTACGTCTGTCTGTTACTATAACAACCGATGTAAATACCGGTTCATTATCATCATTATGCAAGGATGCCAACCGATATGCGGTCCATGCAATAGAATTTGATTTTCCGGAACCTGCGGAGTGCTGAATCAGATAATTGTTTCCGGAACCATTTTCACGTACATCCGCAATCAGTTTACGCACCACATCCAACTGATGGAATCGTGGAAAAATCAGACGTTTCTTTGTAACATTCTTTCCATCTTTCTTTTCGGTCTTCACCTCAAAGCTGATGAACTTCTGGATAATATCCAGCAAGCTATCTTTCTGTAATACACTTTCCCAGATATAGGATGTTACATAATTATCATCCTCTGCCTGTGGATTACCTGCACCACCATCATTTCCGGCACCGTTGGAACCCTGATTGAATGGCAGGAAATATGTATCTGCACCTTTCAGTTCCGTAGTCATCCATGCTTCGTAAAGGTCTACTGCAAAATACGCCAGAATACGATGATTCAACCAAAACGCAGGTTCCCTCTGGTCACGGTCATACTGCCACTGCAATCTTGCATTATCCACGGTCTGACCGGTCAGCTGATTCTTTAATTCAATCGCAACCACTGGAATACCATTGATTGCAAGCATCATATCAACTGAATTGTTGTTCTGTTCTGAATAGTGCCACTGTCTGATACACTGACACACATTCTGCTTATATCTTTTTACAGCAACATCATTCAAAGTGGATTCCGGCTTGAAATAACAAACCTTAAAATCCATTCCACGATGTTTAAATCCGTGCCGCATAACAGACAGTAAGCCATCCATCTGCACGGCATCTTCAAAACATTTATAGAACTTCTTATAGGGGTCAGAATTACATTGCTTCTCAAAACGCTGCCACATAATCGGCTGGGTTGCCTTCACAAACCCAACCAATGTATGAATATCCAACGCCATACCCGAAGATGAGGTATATCCAGCATCTGTCGCCTTTTCATATCCACCAGCAGGTGAGATAAGAAAGGCTTCGATATTGGATTCAAACTGTTTTTCATTTTCAGCCATAGGTTATACCACCCTTCTTTTTCCTGTTACCACTTCATAAATCAG
>CAKSAI010000068.1 GCA_934434905.1 uncultured Lachnospiraceae bacterium
AAATAGGAGGAAATCAAAATGAAGAATAAAGAGCTGAAAAAACGCTTTCGCAATAAGTTTGCAATCCGTGTGGCGGCGGGCGTATTGACCGTAACGCTTCTCGGAACAGGAATCGGGGTATACACAGCCCAGGCAAAGGATTATGAAAAGGGCGCTGTTCTGGCAGCCGTAGAGACCGGAACGACGGATGATGAGTCCGCGGATCTGTCCGCCGTCAGCGATGAGACAAAGGAAGAGGTGCTGACCGCTGTTCTGTCTAAGCAGGCGAACCAGACGGACCGCGAGAACCAGAAGGAAGAGACTGTGTACGTGGTATCGGATGCCAGCGGAAAGCAGCAGAAGGTCATCGTCAGTGAGTGGCTGAAGAACCCGGAGAACGCCACGGAGCTTACCGATGCCACAGATCTTAAGGACGTGAAAAATGTAAAAGGTGATGAGACCTTCACAGAAGGCGCGGACGGCAGTCTCACCTGGCAGGCAGAGGGAAAGGATATTTACTATAAGGGCACCACAGAGAAGGAGCTTCCGGTGGAGATGAAGATCACCTATACGCTGGATGGCAAGGAGATCGCTCCGGAGGAGCTGGCCGGGAAGAGCGGTAAGGTGACGATCCGCATGGATTACACCAACAAGCAGAAGGTCAAGACAGAAGTCAACGGAAAGACCGAGGAGGTATATGTACCCTTCACCGCCATCACCGGTATGATCCTTTCCAACAAGTTTGACAACGTAGAGGTGACAAACGGCAAGCTGATCTCCGATGGCAAGAACCAGGTGGTGGTAGGTGTTGCCATGCCGGGCCTGAATGAGAGCCTTAAGATAGCGGATATGGATCTGGATACGAAGCTGGAGATCCCGGATTACGTGGAAGTAAGCGCCGATGTGGAGGATTTCTCCCTGGATATGACCCTCACCATGATCATGAGTGATGTCCTTTCGGATCTGAAGCTTGGAGATATGGATCTGACGGAGGAAACCGAAGCCTTAAAGAGCGCTGTGAATGAGTATGTCACGGGCGTGAACAGCTTGCGGGATGGCGTGAACAGCTATACGCAAGGGGCAGCGAAGTTAAGCGATGGAATCACCTCCCTGAAAAAAGGAAGCGATGCGCTGACCCAGGGCGTTGGGACGCTGGTGTCCGCAGTGGGAGCCATCAGTGACAGCTTCCAGGGAGAGGAAGGACTTATGAGTGGAGCAGCGGCTCTGGCAGCCGGTGTGAAGAAGCTGGATGTGGGATTGAACACCGCTATGACAGACAGTGAGAAGCAGCAGGCAGAGGCAATGGCCGATGCAGCGGTAGAGAAGAATTTCGCAGACGGCACAGAGCAGCAGATTACGGCTGCGGCTTCCGCACAGTTCGTTTCTGCCATCAAAGCCGGAAAGGAGTCTCTCGGAAAGCAGTTGTGCAGCAGTGAATTATACAATACCATGGTAGAGGCAATCTATCAGAAGAAGGTATTTGAGGCATATCAGCAGAATAAAGACGCCATAGACAAAGCTATTGCAGACTACGATGAAAAAGGGGTGCAGATGACTATCGCTCAGGTGGTGGAAGCCTCTTATCAGCAGAGTAAAGAAAGAACCCTTCGCAGCGATGTGGAAGCGGCAGTGACCAAGCAGTTGAAGGAGTCGGTAGCACCTACGATCCTGGAGGGCATAGCGGCAAGCGGCAGCCAGGCTATGGGTGAGAGTGTAGCGGCAGCCTGCAAGACAGCAGCCAAGACAGCAGCCAAGACGGCGGCCATCACCGGAGCGGAGAGTGCGAAGGCTCAGGTTGCGGCTCAGATTGAAAAGGGCGGATTGGTGACAGGCGCAGATGCATTGTCAGCAGGTGTAAACAAGCTGTACAACGAGGGAATCAGCCCCCTGAAGAACGGTGTGGATTCTCTGGCAGCCCAGCTTCCGACACTTTCTGACGGAATCTATCAGCTCTACAAGGGCGGGATTGAATTGGTTTCCAATAATGATGCCTTAAACGGCGGAGCTAAGACACTTGCCGAGGCTACGAATCAGCTGGCGGATGCCTATCATGATGACGTGCAGCCCCTGTTGGAGCGTGTGAACGCTGTACTTAATGCAGGTGAATCCTACCATACCTTCACGAAGCTTGCGGACGGCATGGAGGGAAGCGTGAAATTCATTATCCGTACTGAGGCTGTAAAGACGGAAGAATAATGGTGATGTTATGAACTGGCTGGAAGAGGTTTTGATAATTTTAGGGATATCCCTTGATATTTTTGCAACGATGGCATGCCAGGGAGCGCTGGTGGCGAAGATTGAAAAGAAGCATCTTGCGCTGCTGTGCGCACTGGTGTCCGTCTGGCAGCTGGCGGCGCTGTGTCTTGGCGACCTTGTGGCTACCCTGCTGGGCTGGCAGGTGAACAGCGGCCGCGAGACATTCCTCGGAAGAGTGTTGGCGGCGGTCATCTTCTTCTGCCTGGGCATCCGCCTGCTGGTAAAGGCCTGGAAAAATGAGCGGATCGTGGAGAAAAGGGAAGAGAATCTGGGTTGGAAACGATTCCTGTTGATCATGGCAGTTTCCGGCAACTACACGTTTCTTACGGGAGTTGCGTTCGGATTCCTGGGCATCCATCTGCTGCCGGTGATGGTCATGATCCTCTCAATCAGCATTCTGGTGGTGGCGCTTGGCATGTACACCGGATACCGACTGGGCTTTGAACAGAAGCGGAAGGCCTACGTTGCAGGTACTGTGCTGCTGTTGGCCGCAGGTGTTGATGTGATCGTAAGGTATCTTGTGCGGTAGGTCAGAGATCTGGTGTTAAACAAAAATATATAAATCTATTGCATTGTATGTGCCTGGTATTTCTGCTATATACCAGGCATTTTTTTCTTCTTCAGCGCATATTCCGTATTATAGATGGCATTCATAGCGGCTTTGTCGGTGTGTATGACAAGGTAGGTATAGAGGGCATCCAGTATGGCAAGCTGGGCGATCCTGGAGCTTAAGGCCAGGATAGAATACTTGGTTTCTTCCGACTTGGTAAAAAGGGCAATGTCAGAGACCTTGACGATGGGGGAGGTATCGTAGTTGGTGATACACATGGTGGTAGCACTGCCGATCTTGGACAGCTCCAGCGCCTCCACGATGTCCCGTGACTGGCCGGAATGTGAGATCCCGATAGCAAGGCTCTTCCGGTTTAAGTGGGAGGCGATGATGGCCTGCATGTGGTTGTCGCAGCAGGCCTGGGCGTTTAAGCCAAGACGAAGAAACTTGTGGGCTGCGTCCGTAGCGATGGAGGCAGAGTTGCCAAGGCCGAACACAACGATGCGCTCGGCTCCTAGGATGGCGCTGGCGGCAGCCTCCAGATCCTGTTCATTCAGAACACTCTCCGTACTCTTTAAGGTGAAGTCGATCTCTGCGATCCGCTTCCGGAAGATGGTATAGCAATTATCTTCCGGTGCGATCTCCCTGTCCACCTCGGAGGCCTCGCTGATTTCCTTTAAAATACCAAGCTTTAATGCCTGATAACCGTCAAAGCCCAGCCTGCGGGCAAAGCGGACCACCGTGGCGGCACCGCAGCCGCAACGGTCGGCCAGCTCGCTGATGGATAATTCAAACAGCTCCTGCGTGCTGTTTCCGATATAATCTGCTATTTTCTTTTCCGCAAAACCCATCTGCGGGTATAATTTGCGGATTCTATGTAATGTTGATTCCATTTTATCCCCCTAAATGAAAATTATTTCCATTATTTTATCATATTTTCAAGAAAAATCAAGAAAAATAAAAAATAATTTTGTTCTCCTATTGAAGTTCCCGGATGTCTTTGCTATCATGAAATTATGTTTGGATCCTACATAAAGATTACAAGGAGAGATAAGCTATGCTGAACTACAAGGTAAAAATCGGCCTTGTGCCAATGCGCCGGAACACCACCAACCGTCCGGCGAAAACCTTCCTGACCTGGGTTTCTGCCGAGGAGCGGGGGCATCGTTTTGTGGAGTATATCGAGAATCATTTCGCGGATGAGCACGTTTCCTTCGTGGACAGTAAGGGCCTGGGCTGCGCGGACCTCATCTATGATGACAAGTCGGCAGAAGAGATCGTGGCGCGTTTCAAGCAGGAAGCGGTGGACGCGATCCTCATCATCAACTGCAATTTCGGTAACGAGGAGGCTGCGGCGGATATCGCCAGGGCCATTGGAAAACCGGTACTTCTCTGGGCACCGCTGGATGACGAATACTATGTGGACGGCATGCGGCCCACCGACTCCCAGTGCGGGCTGTTCGGTGTTTCCCGACAGATGCAGCGGTATCATATTCCCTTCTCCCATGTGCCAAGCTGTGAAGTGGATTCGGAAGAATTCCGCACAGGCTTTGACCGCTTTGTGCGTGTGAGCTGTATGGTAAAGAATTTCACCGGTCTGCGTATCGGCCAGGTAGGTCTTCGGCCATCACCGTTTTACTCTGTGATCTGGAACGAAGGAGAGCTGATGGAGCGGTTCGATCTGCGGATAAAGCCCTTCAATCTGGCAGTTCTGCAGGATGAATTCCGGTGGGTGCTGGAGAACCGGAAGGAAGAGATCGCCAAATTTGAGGCTTATCTCACCGATCATTACCGGATGGATGAGCTTACACCGCAATACCTTACCCGCATGGCGGCGCTGGTTGTTACCTATAAGAAGATCATGGATGAAAATGATCTGGATGTATTGTCCGCAGAATGCTGGACGGCAACGCCCCAGCTCTTTGACGGCCTTGCACCCTGCGCAGTTTACGGTATTTTAAACGATATGGGATATCTTGTATCCTGCGAGAGTGATATCCACTGTGCCATAACCATGGTGGTGTTGAAGGCGGCGACTCTGGGAGAGGGAAAGCCCCTGTTCGGAGAGTTCACGGTGCGCCACCCGGAGAATAAGAATGCCGAGCTTCTGTGGCACTGCGGGCCGTTCCCGCTGTCCCAGAAGGCACCGGACAGCGAAGCGCGTCTGGTGAACCAGCGCGAATGGTTCCGGGGCAGGGACGGTGTCTACACTGCGGCGCGTATCGACCAGGAGAGCGGCGATTACATGATGCTGCCGCTGCTCTGTCATACCGTGCCGGGACCGGAAACCCATGGAACCTATATCTGGGCCGAGTTTGAGGACTTGAAGGCGGTGGAATCACGGCTGATGGAAGGACCGTACATCCATCATTTTGTGGAGATGGCCGGGGACTATATCGGAGAGCTTCGGGAGTTCTGCAAGTATATTCCCAATCTGCGGATCGACCGAGCTCTGGATAGATAACATGCTCTGGATAGATAAAGAAGTATCAGAAATAATCTGAGGAGAGGAGATACTATAGTATGCAGTATCAGATGAACGAATTTTTGTTTTCCATGATCCTTACCGAGCTGGAAGATGCGGTAGGTAAGGAGAATTGTTCCACCAGGACCATCGACAAGGTGACCCACAGTGTGGATTATTACTGGCTGTCCCGTATGTGGGCGGACCGGGGATGCCGTATGCCGGAGGCGGACTTTATCGTCTGTCCGAAGGATGCCACGGAGGTCTCCAAGGTTGTAAAGATTGCCAATTACTATAAACTGCCCATTACCACCTGGGGAGCCGGCGGCGGTACCCAGGGCGGCGCACTTCCGGTCTGCGGCGGAATCCTGCTGGACACTAAGCGCATGAACCGGATATACGAGGTCAACACCCAGGGCATGTACATTGAGTGCGGCACAGGCGCCATCTACAAGCATATCGAGTGGGCCGCCAACGAGGTGGGAAAGGCTACCATGCATTATCCGTCCTCACTGACATGCTCCACCGTGGGGGGCTTCCTGGCTCACCGGGGTATCGGTGTGTGTTCCACCAAGTACGGCAAGATCGATGATATGGTATTACAGATGGAGGTGGTTCTGCCAAACGGCGACATCATCAACACCTCCCCGGCGCCGAAGCATGCGGCTGGCCCGGACTTAAATCAGATCTTCATCGGCTCCGAGGGAACCCTTGGCATCATCACCAAGGCGCAGATCCGTATCTTTGACCAGCCGGAGGATCGGCGCTTCCGGGGATTCTTATTCCAGGATATGTCCGGCGCATTCGCGGCTTCCAGAGAGCTGCTGCAGAAGTTCAAGCCATCCGTCATGCGTCTGTATGACGAGGCGGAGACTGCCAGCCTTATCAAGAAGATCGTAGGCGTGGAGCGCAAGGGAGCATTTATGAATATCGCCTATGAAGGCGTCAAAGAGATGGTGGATGTGGAGGAGAAGATCCTCTTAGATACCTTCAAGAAGTACGGCGCGGAAGATCTGGGCGATGAATATGGAAAGAAGTGGTGGGATGAGAAGATCACCTTCTTTTATCCCGGCCACATGATGGATATCCCGCAGATGTTCGGTACCATGGACACCATCGCACCCTACGGCAAGATCGAGGAGATCTACTGGGCCATGAAGGAGGCCATCGAGACCAACTTCCCGCAGGCCAAGTTCATCGCGCATTTCTCACACTGGTATGAGTGGGGCGCCATGATCTATGACCGTTTCATCATCGAAGGCAAGGATGTACCCAAGGATCCGGTGGAAGCGCTTCGTCTGCACCAGGCAGTATGGACCTGCGGCGTCCGCACAGCGTTAGCGCATGGCGGCGTTGTCAACGATCATCACGGCGTGGGTATCAAGCTGGGACGCCTTATGAAGGAACAGTACGGCCCGGCCATGCAGGTATTTGAAGGCCTGAAGAAGACACTGGACCCCAACGGGATCATGAATCCGTTTAAGCTTGGTCTTTAAGGAGGGAAAAGAATAATGAATCTTTCGGAAAAAAGTAAACAGCATGTGGATTCCTGTCGTTTCTGCTGGATGTGCCATCATATCTGCCCCATCGGAAACGCTACAGGACATGAGAGAAGCACGGCACGTGCCCGCGCACTGGGGATCTCCCTGGTGAATCGCGGTGCCATGGAGCTTTCGGAGATTATGGACAATATATATGAGTGCAGCACCTGCGGCGGCTGTGTGAACGTATGCGTCACCGGATGGGATCCGGTGATGTTCACCAGGGAGACGCGCCTTCAGGCCGCACTGGAAGGAAAGCTTCCGGAGTACATAGAGAAGCTGGCGGACAACTGCATAAGGACCGGCAATGCTTATGGCGAAGAGGAGATCGCACCGGAGCTTGCGGAGGCGATTGCAGATCACAAGGCGCAGACGGACACCCTGCTTCTTCTGGGTGTGGATGCCCGCTTCAAGGTGCCGGATCAGGCAGTCAAGGCGATCCGGGTGCTGGAGCAGGCCGGTATCAGCTTCACGGTTCTGGCAGGCGAACCGACCTCCGGCGCACAGCTTGATTTCCTGATCGGAGCAGCGCAGGAAGCGAAGGATCAGATGGCAGCGGCGGCTAAGATCATGGACGGCTATCAGAGAGTCGTCATCTACGACCCCAATGATGCCAAAGTCATCAAGCACACCTATAAGGAGTACGGCATTGCGCTTCATGCGAAGGCCGAGACCTACACCTCCTTTGTGGCTGGGCTCGTAAGAAGCGGTGCGCTGAAGAAAAGAGATACTGGGAAAACAGTGGTTTTCCAGGATCCCTATCAGCTTTCCAGGGATCTGGAGGAGACCGAGGAGGCAAGAGAGATCATCCGTGCCTTTGCCAAGCTTCATGAGATGCTCTTAAACCGCAAGGAAACCATCTGGGCGGGAAATATACTGATGGCACAGTATCTGCCAGATGTTATTCTGGAGGTCTCCGCACGGCGTATCTTTAATGCTGCAAGCATTGGTGAGACGGCGATCGTGACAGCCAGTGTTTCCGAGTATGCAGCCTTAAAGAAGGTGCAGCAGAAGAATGTGGAGATCCTGTCGCTGGAGGATCTGATTCTGGGATAGCAGAAGCCGGGGGACATTGGGACTCTGTAGTTTCAAAAAATAAGTATTTACCAGGAGGCATCAAAATGTTAGTTTCATTGAAAAAAGTGATCGACATGGCTGAGAAGGGGAATTTTTGTATCCCGGCCTTTAATGTCTATAATATGGAGACGGTGATGGGCGTCATCGATGCAGCCGAGGAGGCAAAAGCGCCTGTCATTCTGCAGGTTTATCCCCGTCTGTTCAACGAGCAGGCTGGCTATTATCTTGCTCCCGTGGTGCTGGCGGCAGCCCGCAAGGCAAGCGTTCCGGTGTGCTTCCATCTGGATCACGGCCCTTCGGAATGGGAGGTCATGCGTGCTCTCCGGTGGGGTGCCACCGGCATTATGCTGGACGGCTCTGCGCATCCTTTTGAGGAAAATGTTGCGCTTACCAGACATATCGTGGAACTCTGCAAGGCGGTAGACGTGGAAGTGGAAGGAGAACTGGGACATATCGGAAGCGTCAATGATGATGCGATGGATGAATTTACCGATCCAAAGGAAGCGGCCAAGTTCGTCCGGGAGACTGGTGTGACCTGCCTTGCCGTATTGATCGGCAATGCGCACGGCCATTATAAGAAGCCGCCCAAGCTGGACATCGAGCGCCTCAGAGCCATCCGGGAGGCAACCGATGGGATTCCCCTTGTGCTGCACGGCGGTTCCGGAATCCCCGATGAAGAAGTAAAGGCGGCCATTGCCGCAGGCATCCGCAAGATGAACATCGGCACTGACGTCTGCTGTGCCTTTGCCGACGGAACACTTGCGACCCTTCAGGATCCGAACCGCAGCCTGGCAGTGGACTTGTTCATGAAGAAAGCGATTGAGACCGTAAAGAAGCTGGCGCTTGAGAAAATCCGGCTGGTGGGAGCAGATGGAAAGGCGGCATTGTAATATGCGTATTATAGGGATTGGAGCCTGCGTCATGGATACCCTGGTAACGGTTCCGGGGTATCCCAAAGAGGATACGAAGTTAAGAGCGTCCTTGGTAAGACCAGCCGGAGGCGGACCTACCGCCACCGGCCTGGTGGCGGCCGCCAAGCTGGGGGAAGCAGCAGCCTATATCGGTGTACTGTCGGATGACAGCGGCGGCGTTTTTCTGAAAAAAGATTTTGAGAAGTATGGCGTTGACACGGGGGATATAGAAATAAAGCCCGGCTATCGCTCCTTCACCTCCATGATCTGGCTTGCGGCAGATACCGCCAGCCGGACCTGTGTATTTGACAAGGGGAATCTGCCTGGGTTACAATTGGATGACAAGCAGAAGCAGGCGGTGGCAGACAGCGGGATCCTGATGATCGACGGGAATGAGATGGACGCGGCCGAAGAGGCGTGCCGGATCGCGAAGCAGAGCGGTACGAAGGTTCTCTACGATTGCGGAGGGCTGTATGAGGGCGTGGAACGGCTGCTGAGGCTGACGGACGTTATGATCCCTTCGGAGGAATTTGCGCTTGGGCATACCGGCTGCGCTGCCGTGGAGGAGGCAGCTAAGAAGCTGTATGAGACATACCACCCGGAGGTGGTAGTTATCACCTGCGGCAAGGAAGGCGGGATCCTCTATGACGGCAGTGAACTGACACGATACCCTGCATTTTCGGTGGAGGCTGTGGACACCAACGGTTCCGGAGATGTGTTTCACGGCGCATTTGCAGCGGGGATGGCGAAGGGATATGGTTACAAGGACTGCTGCATATTCGCGAGTGCAGTATCTGCAATTAAGTGTACCGGCATCGGCGCGAGGGAGAGCGTACCGCAGCTTGCGACAGTGGAAGCGTTTTTAAAAGACAGAGGCATTGTCTTGGAAAAATCCGAGGAAAATGTGAAGCGATAACGTGTCTGATTTTCAGAGGTAAGAAGGGCAGGATTGCAATGAAATATTTACTGGGCGTAGACTTTGGCGGAGGTTCCACCAAGGCGACATTGATCGACACAGCAGGAACCATCGTAGCGGAGCACGTGGTGGAATATCCCACCTACTATCCCAAGCTGGGGTGGTGTGAGCAGTCGCCGGAGGACTGGAACGCAGCTTTTGCTGAGAATGTAAAGGGGCTGTTGGAAAAGAGCAGGATCAAGGCGGCGGATATCCTGGCGGTAGCGGTTGATTCGGCTACCCATACCTGGGTGATGTGCGATGAAGACTTCAGACCGATCCGCCCGGCCATCCACTGGACGGATTCCCGCGCCTTGCGGCAGGTGGAATTCCTGCGGGAGAATTATGGGGATCTGATCTATGAGAAATGCTTTCACAGGCCGGATACCATATGGACGCTGCCCCAGCTTTTGTGGGTTAAGGAGGAGGAACCGGAGCTTTTCTTAAGGATGCGGCATCTCTTTTTTGAGAAGGACTATATTCGTTACGGATTAACAGGGGTATATTGTACGGATTACATTGAAGCCCAGGGCAGTATGCTGCTTGACTGCCGGAAGAATACCTGGAGCCGGGAGCTGCTGGAGATCGCAGGCATTACGGAAGCGATCTTACCGCCCATTGTGAAGCCTACGGATGTGATCGGGGGCGTTACAGCAGAGGCGGCGGCACGAACCGGGTTAAAGGCAGGGACACCGGTGATCTGCGGCACAACCGATACCGTGCTGGAGGTGTTTGCCTCCGGTGCGGTAAATCCGGGGGATATCACTGTGAAGCTGGCGACAGCCGGAAGGATCTGTGTCATCACGAAGAATCCCTATCCCAGCCAGCATCTTGTGAATTATTCCCATGTTGCAGAAGGACTGTGGTATCCGGGAACGGCCACCAAGGCGGCGGCCAGCTCATACCGCTGGTATCGTGATACCTTCGGCGGCGATTATCCCACATTGAATGAAGGGGCGGAGCAGGTTCCCATCGGAGCGGAAGGGCTTCTGTACCATCCCTACATCAACGGAGAACTGACGCCCTATGCAGATCCGTCTCTGTGCGGCAGCTTTATCGGCATCCGGGCCACCCATACAAAAGCACATTTCACCCGGAGCGTGCTGGAGGGTGTTTCCTTATCTCTGCTGCATTCCAAGAAGACGCTGGAAGAATTGGGGATCCCGTTGGACAGTAAGGCAACTATCATCGGCGGCGGTGCCAAGGGCGCACTCTGGCGCCAGATCACGGCGGATTGTCTTGGGATGGAGCTGGTGAAAACCACCAGCAGCGATTCTTCTTTGGGTGCAGCTATGCTGGCTGGCGTGGCAGTGGGTGTGTTTGCCGACTGTACAGCAGCAGCTACGGCCTGTCGAAAGGTGGAGAGTGTCACGGCGCCGATCCCGGAAAACACAGAGAAATACAGGAAATTGTTTGAAGAATATAAAGCGGTTCATGACGCGCTGGAGCCGATCTACCGGGCGCGCATGAGGTAGGGAAGAAGGAAATGAGAAGAGTTCTCGGTATAGCGAGTTACGGTAGTAGGTGATTCTGGTAGAGCGACAGGAGGGAGAACGGGAATATGCGGGTATTGGTATGCGTGAAACAGACAGCGGCAGGTGAACTGAATCCCTTCGATGCCTGCGCCTATGAGACGGCGCTTCGTCTGCCGGGTGCGGAAGTGCTCCTGCTCTCCATGGGACCGGAGAAAACAAGGGATATGCTCCTGCCACTTACAAGGCTGGGCGCACAGAAGGCGTATCTGCTGTGTGACAAGGTCTTTGCCGGGGCAGACACCCTGGCTACTTCCTATACGCTTTCCCTGGCGGTGAAAAAGCTGGCTCCCGATCTTGTGATCTGCGGCCGCCAGACCGTAGACGGAGACACCGGGCAGACCGGGCCGGCACTGTCGGTGGCGGCAGGGCTGTCGCTTATTACAAATGTTATGGAGGTGTGCCGTTATGACGGACAGCTTACCTGCATGACGAGAAGCATGGGAGAACAGACGGTGGATTATCCGGCCCTGATTACCGTGGAAAGGATCAATCACCTCAGGCTTCCAAGCATTCGTTCCAGAGAGGGAGAGATCATTGTCTGGAATGCAGATGACCTGGGAGCGGACCGAGCGCGATGCGGCTTAAAGGGTTCCCCCACAAAGGTACTGGCTTCCTTTCAGAACCGGGAAGGCAGGCGAAAATGTAAGTTTGTGGACGCATCTATGCTGGAGGGTCTGATCGCTGAGGGAATGAGGAAGGAAAAAGCGCGGGTCCAGCCGCAATCCGGGAATGAAGCAGAATCGGAAGGAAAGC
>CAKSAI010000069.1 GCA_934434905.1 uncultured Lachnospiraceae bacterium
AGATCATCTGGCCGCAGATACGGGCCGGGGTATTCTCCGGATTCCTCATGGCCATGACTATGTCCATGGATGATTTTTCGGTGACTTATTTCACCAAGGGAGCCGGTGTCAATACCCTCTCCACGATGATCTACACCCAGATGCGCAAGGGGATCAATCCGGAGATGTATGCGCTCTCTACGATATTGTTTTTCATTGCGTTGATATTACTGCTGATTATGAACTTCGGGTCTTCCAGGAAGTCGCAGGTGGAGAGTAAGCGGTTATGAGGAAGTGAAAACGCCGTTTCGGTGGGATATATCCTTCGAAAACTGAACGACAGTTTTCTCAGGAAACATCCCACTGAAACGGCTGGTTCAAAAAAATATTATAAAATTAGAAAGGACTTTTTGAAATGAAAAAAATTTTGATTTTATTAGCAGTTGGGATGCTGGCGGCGCTGGCTCTTGTGGGCTGCGGCTCCGATTCCGAAAACACTCTGTCCGTAGCAAATTACGGAAAATATATTGATGAAGATGTACTGAAACAATTTGAGAAGGAAACCGGGATCAAGGTCAAATACGATGAATGTCAGACCCCGGAAGCATTGTATACCAAGTATAAGGGCGGCTCTATCGACTACGACCTGATGTGTACCTCTGAATATATGATCCAGAAGCTCATGAACGAGGGAGAGGTTCTGGAGATAAACTTTGACAATGTTCCGGGAATCGAAAACCTGGATCCCAAGTATCTCGAATTCTCCAAGGCCTTTGACCCGGAGAACAAGTACACGATGCCCTACTTCTTCGGCACAGTTGGAATCCTCTACAATAAGAACATGGTAGACGAGGCGGATATGAAGTCCTGGTCCTGCCTGTGGAACGAGAAGTACAAGGATCAGATCATCATGACCGACAGTGTCCGTGACGCTTTTCTGGCACCCCTTAAGTATCTGGGCTATTCCGTCAACACCACGGATGAAAGCCAGCTTAATGAGGCGCAGAAGCTCCTCATTGCCCAGGCTCCGCTTGTCCAGGCATATATGGTGGACGATGCGCAGGACGAGATGATTGCGGAAAACGCCGCCATGGCTCTGGTCTATTCCGGCGAAGCCGCGCTGGCCATCGAACGGAATACGAACCTGGCTTACTCCGTGCCGGAGGAAGGCTCCAACATGTGGATCGATTCCTGGTTCATCCCCAAGACCTGCAAGCACAAGGAGAATGCGGAGAAGTTCCTGGACTTCCTGTGTCGGAAGGATATCGCTGCACTGAACTTTGAATATGTGTACTATGCCACCCCGAACCTGGCGCTCTATAACAGTCTGGACGAGGATCTTAAGCAAAATGAAGTGATCTTCCCCTCCACCGACGTGCTGAACAACTGCGAGATCCTAAAGCCGCTGGATGAGGAGTCCACCAAGCTGTTCAACGACCTGTGGAAGGAAATAAAATCTTCGAATTAACATTTTTTTGAAGTTGTAAAAAATATAGCTCTATGTTAAAATGAACACATATGAATAACATCAATTCTTAGAGACAGGAGGGCGTACCGTATGATCACATATACTGCCGAACAGGCCATGCATCTAAAAAGGCAGCATATCGGATTTCACATCAATAACAGACCTGCGCCCTCCTATGTTTTTTTGCATTTCATTAACCCCGTTAAAATTGAACAAAACGGAAAATTTATAACTACGACATCCAATGCCTGCATTATTTACACCCCCGGTGCAAGCTTGAATTATTACGCGGATACGGTAGATATGTTTCACAACTTTTTACATTTTACCGTTTCAGATGATGAAGAATTTCGAAATCTCGGTCTGCCGCTCAATACGATCTTCTATACAAGCCTGCAGACCGAGATCATCGAAGCCGTGGAACACGTGGAAACCTGTATGGTAAAGAAATTTCCATCCTCTCCGCAAATAATAGACAAAACGATAACAAATCTTGTCCGTCTCTTATTGGAGGAGCAGCAGCACAAGTTGCATGCTTACGGGCGCTCTGACAAATATCGCTTCGAGGAATTGCGATCACTGATCTTCCAATCCCCCAAGGACTGGTCCATTCCCAAGATGGCGCAATATGTCAGCCTGAGCCGTTCACGGTTCTCCACGAAATATCATGAGATTTTTGACACAAGCCCCATTGAAGAACTGACGTCTGCTCGTCTGACATATGCAAATCACCTGCTCTCTACCACCGATATGCCAATCGGGGACATCGCCTATGAATGTGGCTTTACCGGTCCTGATTATTTCATACGTCTGTTCAAGAAAACGTACGATATCACTCCGGGAGCTTACCGAAGGAATTTGAAACAAAATGAGATTCCCTCGTAAGACCTTCCCTGCATCAGTTTCCGTTCTTCGTAGTGAAACCAACAATATCTCCCCAGCTTTCGAGATAAGAACAGCTGCCGGACAATGTGATATCCGACTGTCTGCTTCCGGAAGCGTCAAAGGACAGCCTTGTGCTGGTGATATATTCGCCACCTGAAATATTCAGATGATAGGATGCCTGTGCAGCCGGGATAACGTCGCCTGCATAGCGCTGCAGGAAATCAAACCTCGAACCGTTAAAATAACCGCCGCTGATATTGATTGCAATAGAACCTGCCACAACAGGCGCCTTCTTATATGGATTCATTCTTGGAACGGCAAACAGAGATCCCTTAAATGTGCCGCCGCTGATATTCATAACAACCGAAGCGCCGCTCATAAGACCGTTCTGCCCCAGTGCCGAGCTAAGCCGTGTACCGGAAAGTCCCACATTTGAGCTGTCTGTCGTCAGAAAGCTTCCGCCGGAAATATCAATCATAATCGTCACCCCATCCTTTACGGTTCCCTGCTGATAGGAAGCATACGAAGCTGACGTATTGATCCAGTTTCCGCCCCGCAGATAAGCAAAGCTCCCTGCCTTTACGGTAAGTCTGCAATCCTCCTGACAGGTGAGATCTGAAGCTGTCTGGAAGATACTGACAACATCATGCCCTAAGATCAGCACTGGATATCCGCCGCCGCTTAAGGTAACAGAAACACCGGAATCAAAGGTTACATCGTTATAGTTACAGCATAGCTTGACAGCATTGCCCGTACTCTTAAAATCCACATTCTTAAACTTGAAGTCGCCGTGAAGATACCAGCTCTCGCTTAGATAGATACATGCTTTGTTGGTGGAGCGATAATCCGTGCCATCGTAAGGATCAATGCTGGTAACCGTTATCTCATAGTCATTTTTCGGTGCAATAAACGCATAGGTCGCGCCCGTCACTGTCTGTGTCGGCGTTACGGGTCCGGAGACTACAATGGTACCTCCGCCCTTGCACAGCTCCACTGCTCTCTGCATGGTATTTACCGGATCAGATGCTGATGTGCCGAGCCCTGTCGCGCTTCCCCTTGTAGCATTCACATAGACAACATAATTTTCCGTTTTTGCAATTTCATTTTCTGTATAGGAAATCTTTCCGTTTACAATACCGTCATAGATCACACCTGCCAGATATTCATTTCCGGCATCCCCGGGCAACAGGCAGTCTGTCTCGATCAGGTGGGTGGTAAAATACTGCTCCGTGATATGGTACGTGTCCACCAGATAGCAGCCCGAAGCGCTGGCAACAGAAGCAACCGCCTCATAAAGAGCATTCATACTGTAATATCTGGAAGCCCACATCACATTTACAATGGGCGTACACAGATAAACAACGGGGGACGAGGACAACCCTCTTATCGCTCCTACCACTTCCATATACGACGTTATGAATTCATCTATCGAAACCGTGCCATTATACAGTTTCGCAATATCATAGCTTCCCAACATAAGGATAACGGCATCCGGTTTTGCTTTCCGCAGCTTCTTGTATTCAGCGGTATTGACGTAGGAAGCGCTTCCTGTAACGGTAGCTCCCTTCGCCCCGCAGTTATATACAGTATACTTTCCCGACAGGTTTTCATTCAGCTTTTTCTGCAGGTACGCCGGATAGCTGGCGTTTTCCGTATCGCTTGCCCCTGCACCATATGTGATACTGTCCCCTGCGCAGGCGACCTTCACGGTATCCGCCCCTGTCCTGTCCAGCTTAAGGAACACCTGGGGATCGTAAACAATCCCCGCCTTATTGCTCTTCGCATAGGAGGTCTCCAAAGGCTTCAAGAGGCCTGTGTCCTGTTCTTCGGAAGAATCCTGGTTTGCCGACCGGAAAGTGGTGGTGTCCTGCCCCTTTTCCGCCCTCTTTCTTGTGCTTTCCTTTGATGGCTTGTCGCCTGCACAGGCTGCCAAAGAGAACACCATCAAGATCGCCAGAAACAGCGACAGGAATCTCTTTCTCCTCATACTTACCCCTCCTTTGACAACAGAATCACATTCCAGGAATGCTTCTCTAATACCGTAGAGAGCACACCGCCGTCCACAGAAGCGTAATGCGTTGCTGCTGCTTCATGCACATTGTCCGGCATATCCTCTGTATTTACAGCTTTTATGTCCTCATGATTCAAAAGGATCTGCTTTTCCACCTTGTAGCCCGCAAACTGTCTCAGATCAACGGTAAGCGTGCTGTCCTCGTCCAGATCACGATTTACGGCAAAGATTGCAAGGCGCTCCTCTTCTTCGTTGTAAACCACAGCCGAATTTACATACGGTACGTCCTTATAACGCTTTGCATCATATTTCTCGCAGTCCACAATATTCCTTAAGACCTCGCCCTTCGCATATTTGCTGCAGTCCCGAAATGGATAGAAGATCGTCTGCTTCCAGCAGGAGCCGTCGGAGGTCATGATTGGAGCGATTACGTTTACAAGCTGTGCCAGGCAACCGATCTTCACACGGTCAGCATGATTCAGCATGGCGATCAACATATTTCCCAGCAGCAAAGCATCCTCCAGGTTATACGTATCCTCGATCTGATGCGGTGCCTTTGTCCATCTTGCGTCTGCCGGAACCTTTCCATGCGGACGGTAAACCACGTTCCATTCATCGATGGAAAGACATATCTTCTTCTTGAACCGTGTCTTTGTTTTCGCATAGTCGCAGGCCGCTATCACGGACTCGATCTGGTTGGTAAATGCGATATCGTTCGCAATAAAGTTTCTGGTATCCTCGTCATCCACATTCCGGTTATCAAAATAGGTATGAACCGACAGATAATCGATATAGCGGTAACAGATCTCGGCAACCGTTGCGTCCCACTCTCCGAAGGTGGAAAGCGTCGTTCCTGCACTTCCGCAAGCTGCAAGCTCGATTTCCGGATCGATATCCTTCATGATCTTGGCTGTCTGCATTGCCAGGACTCCATATTCGCGGGCGTTTCTGTGACCGATCTGCCAGGGGCCGTCCATCTCATTTCCCAGGCACCATAATTTGATATTATGTGGCTCGCGGTATCCATGGCTGATACGAAGATCGGAATAATAGGTACCACTGTCGTAATTACAGTATTCCAACAGATTTCTTGCGGCATCCACGCCCCTTGTCCCTAAATTGACCGCCATCATGGGCTGGATATCAGCTTTTCTTGCCCAGTCCATGAATTCATTGGTACCAAAGCTATTATCCTCTTTATTCTGCCACGCCGCCTCCAGTCTTACCGGCCGAAGCTCCTTTGGGCCTACGCCATCCTCCCAATTATAAGCGGAAACCATATTTCCGCCCGGATACCGGACCAGGGTCACGCCCAGATCCTTGACTGCGGCAAGAACGTCGGTACGTATGCCGTCTTCATCTGCAAAGGGACTTTCCGGCTGATAGATTCCTTCATATACAGCCCTCCCCATATGCTCCAGAAAAGAGCCGAACATTCGCTTATCCACCCTGGAAACTTTGAAATTCTTATCCGTATGTATTGTTGCATTCTTCATGTCTTTTTTCTCCTATCTTCTTTTTCGTTTTGCCAGGATTCCTGCGACGATTACAATTCCTGCCAATCCTGTCGCTAGTCCCACACTTATCATGTTTTCTTTTACATAATCGCCGGTACCCGGAACCTTGCCCTGGGTATTCTTTACTCCGGAACCGGAGCCTTTGTTTTCCGCAGAGAGCAAGGATACCGAAGGGCCTACCAGTGTTCCCGAAGCGCTTGCTCCGGAAGCGATCTTAACGCCGGAACCATCGTCCACACGGAAATTGCGTATCTTTCCGGTCGTAAGCGGATCGCTCACGCAGTTATTCATAAAGATTCCGATCGCACCGGACTCATTATAGGCAGCTTCGCCGTTTTCCTTATCTGCTGCAAATTTAAGGTTCGATGAAAATGTCACGTTCTGCGTCATATCGCTGGTACGATACAGGGTGGCATCCAATGCGGAACCCTCTACCTTTATCACCAGCGTCAGCTCCGTACCCGCTTCTTTTCCATCTAAGAAGGTCGTTGTTCCCTGATAGACTTCACGTCCTACCTCACCTAAATAAGAAAGCTGTCCGCCCAGATACCCCCACTTATAGAGCACCAGGTCTATTCGCTTTGGATTTTTCTCTCCCATGGTGCTGTAATTTCTTCTCGCGATCAGCGCCCAGCCGTTGGTGGCGTCATTCGCGTTTCCCACCTCGGTAATACGGAACAAAACGCCGGTGGAGAGATTTCCGTTATCATCAATGGTCATATCCAAAGATGTGGTAAAATCGTTGACTGTCAGGTTATTGACCATGATCTTTTTTGTTCCTGCCGATGTGGCAGTGATATAACCATCCTTTTCTGCTACTCCACCCGAACCGCTGTAAACGGTATAGCTGGAAAGATAGGAAAGATCTGTCACCTCCGTAGAAGGGGTAATCGGTTCTGAAACCGCGAACCCGGTAACCATTCCCTGCCCCGTCATCTGTATTCCGATCTGTCCCTTCTCATAATAAATATTTCCATAGGAAGGATAATTTTTCTCTACATCTGTGGCGTTCTTAAGATCCACTACCATCGTCTCGCTGATGAGGGACGGATTATTTCTGTTGTAATAACAAGCGGTGAGTTCGCTGCCTGTTACATTCACGGAAAGTACCAGCTCCTGGCCCGCTGCATCCGCTACATTGTCTGAATAGCCGGTGAGTGGTACCGTACTGGCTTTGGATCCCACCGTCCCCAGATACGTATACTTTCCGTCTATCTTGCCGTACTTGTAAACACATATTACGACACGGGCATGATCTCCGGTATTTCCGGGTGTCTTATAAAGCACCGCCGCATAGCCTTCCATATCGTTGGTTCCCAAGGTTTTTGCATCCTTCGCGATCTCCTGGACACGGAAGGCCATACCGATCCGCAGCGTTCCTTCTTTACAGATCTTCACTGCAAGCTCTGCATGGAAGCCTCCTACCGTAACGCCGTCAAGAAATGCCCGGTGCGTACTCCCATTGTCGGAAATCAGCATATTATCCGCAATCTTAAGCCCTGCCGATGAGGAGGAATAGTAGATATAATTATCAAAATCCTTTGCGTAGGCTGTCACACCATTTCCTGCGATTGGCTGTCCGGCCTCCATATCTGTAAGCTTCACAATACTGCCTGCCATCGCCTGGGTAACGCGATTGCTCTCCCTTGCGGAGGTATAACCCTTCTCATCCTCCTCGCCCTCTTCTGTGGGCAGCGTGATGGAAGTACCTGTATTGGTAATACTTATGTTTGAAAACGTCATATTCCCATTGGTGAGGATTCCCACGGCTCCGCTGGGGTAATACGCGTAATCCGGAAACGCAGTCTTTAAGTCATAGCTGACCGCAGCAAGCTGCTGGGTTCCGTTATAGACGGTAATAACAAGATCCCTGTTTTTCACAGAAACCGCCAGTG
This sequence comes from uncultured Lachnospiraceae bacterium, assembly GCA_934434905.1. Lineage (GTDB taxonomy): Bacteria > Bacillota > Clostridia > Lachnospirales > Lachnospiraceae > 14-2. Next base: position 7,756 of record CAKSAI010000069.1, read on the forward strand.
TCAGCGTATAATCCGTTCTGTCCTTATCCAAAACACCCGTTTTCTTCGTGTACAGGTTATAGGATGCGGATGACGATGTTCCATGGCGCACGATGATCTGGAAGTTATCGAAGCCCACATTGGAGCTTCGAACCAGGACTACCGAGTATCCATCGCTTCCAAATGCCGCATTATCATAAGTATCCGGCTGTATGCGGAAGCTCAGCCCGCCGTATATCAGACCTGACGCATTGGACTTGATGTCAATGGAAGCGTCAAGATTCGTCATGGTCTTCGTATAATTGAGATATGCCTTGTTCTGCGTGTTGGTAAAGGCAATCGTCCCCGCCTTCTTATTAAAAGTAATAAGATCTGCCTTTGGCGTATATGGTGTCCAGTTTTTGTCGCTGTATAAGCCGATGAGCTGCTGGTTATTTGTGGTAATATCATAATCCTTGTACGCATTGTCCTCATCGCCGGGATCTTCGCCATCGGATGGCAATGTGATGGCCGCGCCTTTATTGACCACGCGCAGATCTCCAAAAACATGCTTTCCGTTGGCCACCAGGGAAACGCCTCCGCTTCTGTACCCCGTCACGCCCGCAGCGCTGTCGAGCTCTTCCAGTTTATACAGGATGCCTGACGCGATAGCCGTGCCGTCCGTATATGCAAGGTCTATCCTGAGATTTTTTGCCTGGACAGCGACATTCATCGCGATCTTTAAGCTGGTGTCCCCTGTTATGTCATAGGTCGTCTTAAATTCCTTCTTATTTTTACCTCCCTCCGTCACCCGGACAACCAGATTCAATTTATTCTGACTGTTCGCGCTTCTGTTGATATACACCAAATACTCGCTGCCGTTAAAATTCGTCGTAGAAAAATTCTCCTTCTGAACGAATAAGCCTATGCCTGCATAGATCAGCCCGGTAGCGGGAACGTTGCTGGCTATCGTTGCAGAAGCCTCCAGGTCGGTCAGCTCTGTGGCATAATTCAAAAGTGCCTTCGTCTGACCGCCTGTGCAGGTTGCAGTTTTGGCATTCTCATCAAATTCATAGGTATAACTGCCATTGCTTTTTACCGTATAATTGTCGGTATCATACAAGCCAGTCAGCTCCTGCGACGTGTCAGCGGATGCCGGTATTACCACGTTTGTAAGAATCATCGTGCCAACCAGCAGGGCAGAAAATGCCGCAGCTAATAGTCTCTTCATTTTCATGTCCTCCTCTCTATTTTTCGGATAATAGTCTTAACACTCCGGGAGTAGTTGCTGTTACGGGCCAGCCGTCCTCTGTCCAGAACATCTGGCTTATTGCCACCAGACTGGACGATGATTTGCCATCGTCATACGTCTTAAAATATTCCGTCACATGATAATAGGAACCGTCCGTATCTGTGAGTATCGAGGAGTGCCCGCACTTTGTGAAGCCGTCGCGATAGGCGTTTACTGCACTGGCTCCCTGCTCCATCATGCTCACACCATCCCGGTCAAAGAAGGTACCGGTAATATTCTTGCTTCTTCCCACACCGTTCCAATATCCGGTGGAAAAGGATCCGCAGGCACAGAACAGATAATAATAATCGTCGTGTTTTATCATATATCCGGCTTCCGGCCCCTTTCTGGTCTGCGCTGCCGCAAGACTGTAAACAGTGGTATCCTCGGTATCCAGCATCAGGGTGTCCGGGTCGATCTTTCTCATCTTGATGCCGCTCCAGTAGGAGCCATATACAAGCCAGGGCTGGTTGTCGTCGCCGATGATCACACAGGGGTCAATGGCATTATAGTCATCACCCGTATACGAATGGAGTACGCTTCCCCTGTCCACCCACTTGTAATCCGTATCATCTGGATCAAGGGTCGTATTTGTCGCAAGTCCTATCACGGAATTCTGACTTCCCGATGTGGAAATGCAGTAATATACGCAGTAGGTGTCGCCTATCTTATAGATTCCGGGTGCCCATATGGTACCGCCCTCCACGCCTGTCACCGGATCGTTCATCCACTCCTCTGACATAGCAGATGGATATACACTGCCAATCCTTGTCCATTCCCGAAGATCCGGCGAAGAACGGATGACGATTCCCCCCAGCATAACAACGGAATAATACTTATCCCCGTAATGATATATTTCCGGGCAGGACCAGTTTGTAAGCTCTCCTGACAAATCCAGCATCTGGGGCAGATCAATATCTCCATCCCCCACCTTGACAAACTCCCAGACCTGATACTCCACGTCACCGCCATAGGGCAGATAATTCTGAATAACTGCTGTCTCAGCCTCTTTCCGCCCATCCTGCGGTTCTATCGCGAAATCGCTGAGCCGTGAAAAGACCCGGAAGCTCTTCCCATCATCGGAAGCTTCGTCCGCCTCCAGTTCGAATATCTGCGCGTCCCGCTCTTCCAACGGTTCCAGACACATGGCTGCTCCGTTTTTTTCAGAATCCTTCTTGACGGTAAGATACCGCCGCTCAGTTGCCATATTCTGAATGTAATAGGAGCTGGAATCAACCGCCACCATCCGCCATATCATGCTCAGATCCTGCTCTTCCTCGTCATACTCCCGCATCACCACCAGGGAGCCATCCTGCATCGCAAAATCATTGGCCGCCATCACAAGTCCTGTCGCCTTGTTTCGGATAATGTAATAATCGTAATCCTCCACGACACCTTCCAGCCTCTCATGCCCGCCCCCTCCTTTGGGGGTACATGCCATAACACTGCCTGCCAACATTATAACAATTCCTCCTACTGCCATCACTTTTCTAAATAGCCTCATAACCTCTCCTCATATTATCTCAAGCTCTTTATCTTATTCATATTCTGCTCGTAGTAATAATTCAGCTTCTGCTCCATCTGATCCGCAATATCCTCCACCTTAAGAGATGAGTTACGCAGGTTTGTCCATATCTTCTGGGAGCTCATCCAGTTCTCATAATCCGTAAGGCCGGGCACCCACTTGGCAACGTTGGCTACGCTTCTGCTGATCGACTCGTAGACCGCTGCATAATCCTCTCCCGGCGTGAGCTCATAGAGCAGATTCAGCACTTCCTCATCGCTTGTAATAGGCACAGAAGCCGGAAGCTGATTGTTTTCCTTATACCATGTGAAACGCGACTTCCATCCCTCTACTCCGAAGGTCATAAACTTCAGAAGCTCGTAGGCCTCTTCGGGGTGATCGCAACTCTCTGCGACACAGCCTACATTCACGATCGTCTGTACTCTGCCGGATGAACCTGTGGGGAAGGGATAGGCCAGCCATTCCTGTCCCAGATCTATATACGACTGATCCTTGACCGTGGCAATGGTCCAGTACCAGTCAAGCTGCATGGCCTGCTTTCCTGTCTTAGGAAGCCAGATACTCTCATCTCCATACCACTCCAGCTTCTCTTTCTCCGTCGGATTTCCTGCTACTCCACTGTTTAAAAGCTCCAGACCCTTGGCATATCCCATAGCAAGATACGTGGTATCGAAGGTTCCCTTGTCAGGCGCATATCCATACTGCATAAGATCCGTGGTATATGCGGCATCGTATACATCCCTGAGATAGGAAAGTACGTTATTGCCGAGACCATATTGATGTTCATTTGACTTCGTCAGCTTCTCCGCCAATGCATACATTTCATCGATGGTCCAGTCATAGCCGGGAAGCGCTACGTTGTTCTCCTCAAAAAGCGTCTTGTTAACAAGAACAATACAAGGATACTGTTCCGTAACAAGTCCATACCGCACGCCGTCATAGACGCCGGCCACCTTAAGGCCATCGGAAATGCTTCCGATCTCCTCATCCGCGTTATAATACTCGGTGATGTCGGCACACCAGCCGTTGGCAGCCGCAGTTCCCAGATCAAAGGTACAGAATGCGTCGGGCAGATCCCCGGTGGAAGCCAGATTCTGAAGCGCAGAGCTCCAGGAATTCTGATCGATCTTCACAAGCTCCACATAAATGTTGGGATTTGCCTTCATAAACGCGTTGGCAAGATGCTGCTGCAGGTCCGCATCAAACCAGGCCGCGAATGTAAGCGTGATATCTCTCCCCTCTCTGGATATCTCGCTGCCTGAATTATCCGTTTTGCCATCCCCCTGTGTTTTTCCGCCTCCGCAGGCACATAAGCCTGCCATGAGACACACTGTCAGAACCAAAACCATCATTCTTTTGAACTTCATCTTCAATTTCCTCCTTGAGTTTTATTTTATTATTCCTTAATTCCTACCATATCCACACTCTGCACAAAATACTTCTGCAGAACAAAGTAAAGTGTCAT
>CAKSAI010000070.1 GCA_934434905.1 uncultured Lachnospiraceae bacterium
GGTATACGATGTAAGAAATCTTAAGCAGAAAATTCGATCAGAAGATCAACATAAATATAACAGTCCATGGAATATAGCCATGAATTTTAATATCGACATGAGTCTTTCCAGAGACGGTATTGCTGGTATGCTGAGGGATTATGAGGATGATTACCATACCGGTATGGATGTTGATGAGATAGCAACTCTTCTCCGAGATTATACCTCAGGTTATCCCTTTCTGGTATCAAGACTATGCCAGCTCATAGACGAAGAGATTGTAGGGACAAAGAATTTTGCCACCAGAAGCGCGGCATGGACAAAGGCTGGGTTTCAAGAGGCAGTCCGCAGTTTGTTGATGGAGAAGAACACGTTGTTTGAATCCTTAATTGGCAAACTGACCAGCTATCCAGAATTGAATACTATGCTTCGCGCTTTACTTTTTAACGGAAAAAGCATTGCTTATAATTCAGATGAACCTTCCATTGATATGGCAACCATGTTTGGATTTATCCAAAATCAGCATGGTATAGCAGTTGTTGCAAACCGTATTTTCGAGGTGCGGCTTTACAATTTCTATCTCTCAAATGCGGAAATGCAGGGACTTGATATCTACAAAGCATCCCTCCAAGATAAGAACCAGTTTCTTGTGAACGGCCATCTTAACATGCGTCTGATCCTGGAGAAATTTGTAATGCATTTCAATGAATTATATGGGGACAGCGGGACAGATTTTCTGGAGAACGAAGGAAGAAAATATTTTTTGCTTTATCTTCGACCTATCATCAACGGTACTGGCAACTACTATATTGAGTCAAGAACCAGGGATCTTCGCAGGACGGATGTGATCGTCGATTATCGTGGTGAGCAATTCATTATTGAGATGAAATTATGGCATGGTGATGAGTACAATCGCCGTGGCGAACAACAACTTGTTGGCTACATGGAGGATTACCATAAAGATATAGGTTATATGGTCAGCTTTAATTTTAACAAAAAGAAACAGATTGGTGTTCGGGAGATTGTTGTGAACGGCAAAACGTTGATTGAAGCTGTTGTTTGAATACAATAGTGATTAATAAAAGTTACAATCAAGTCATCCCACCCGCAATAGCGCGTGGGACGACGTCGAACACATTTCCATTTCTGTTTTGTTTTTTAGGCCCCTTCTCCGATGGCATTTCCGGTATACAGCTGATAATATTTGCCCCGCTCTGCAATGAGCTCATCATGGCTGCCTCGTTCAATGATGCAGCCATTTTCTAATACCATGATACAGTCACTGTTCTTAACGGTGCTTAGGCGGTGGGCGATGACGAAGGTTGTCCGCCCCTCCATCAGGCTGTCCATGCCCTTCTGTACCAGCGCCTCGGTGCGGGTGTCAATGCTGGAGGTAGCCTCGTCCAGGATCAGTACCGGTGGGTCCGCCACTGCGGCTCTGGCAATAGCCAGAAGCTGGCGCTGTCCCTGGGACAGGTTGGCTCCGTCCCCGGTGAGCATGGTCTGATACCCTTCCGGCAGGTGCTGGATGAAGCCGTCCGCGTTGGCCAGCTTCGCCGCCCGGATACATTCCTCATCGGTGGCGTCAAGCCTGCCGTACCGGATATTGTCCATAACTGTCCCGGTAAAAAGATGGGTGTCCTGCAGCACGATGCCAAGGCTCCTGCGCAGGTCTGCCTTCTTGATCTTATTCACATTGATCCCATCGTAACGGATCTTACCATCCTGTATATCATAGAAACGGTTGATCAGGTTGGTAATTGTTGTCTTCCCGGCTCCGGTGCTTCCCACAAAAGCGATCTTCTGCCCCGGTGTGGCATAGAGCTTAATGTTATGAAGCACGATTTTTTCATCATTATACCCAAAGTCCACATCATCAAATACCACATCGCCCGTCAGTTCTTTGTACGTTACGGTTCCGTCATGATGCGGGTGCTTCCAGGCCCAGAGACCGGTGCGCTCCTTGCACTCTGTAATCTCACCCTTCTCGTTTTTCCGCGCATTAACCAGCGTTACATAGCCTTCATCGACCTCCGGCTTCTCATCCAGCAGGGCGAAGATCCGCTCCGCTCCGGCCTGTGCCATAACAATGCTGTTCAGCTGCTGGCTCACCTGACCGATGGGCTGGTTGAAGCTCCGGTTTAATGTCAGGAAGGACACGATCACGCCAATAGTCACTCCCGCATAGCCATGAATAGCCAGGGTGGCTCCCACCAGAGCGCAGATCACGTAACTTAAATTTCCCAACTGCCCGTTGATAGGCATCAGAATATTGGCGTATTTATTTGCATTGTCGGTACTCTCCCGCAGCTGCTCGTTGATCTGGCGGAACCGGGCGAGATTCTCCTCCTCGTGGCAGAACACCTTCACCACCTTCTGTCCCTCCATCATCTCCTCGATATAACCGTTTACCATACCGATATTCTTCTGCTGAGCCCGGAAATACTTTCCCGAAAGTCCTGCCACCTTCTTCGTGACAAACAGCATGATTGCCACCATGACCAGGGATACCAGTGTCAGCGGAACATTCAGGATGATCATGCTGATAAGTACACTCATGATAGAAATCAAGCTGTTAAGCACCTGTGGGGCACTCTCCCCGATCAACTGCCGCAGCGTATCTGTGTCGTTGGTGTAGATGGACATGATATCGCCGTGGGCATGGGTATCAAAATATTTGATGGGCAGGGATTCCATATGGTTAAACAACGCCTGCCGGATATTGCGCATGGTGCCTTGGCTCACATTCACCATGACACGCTTGTTGACCCAGCTGCAGAGCACACCGATCAGATAGATACTGCCCACACGAAGGAGCTGGCTGGCCAGAGGCCCAAAGTCGGGATCCGGGATGCCGATCATCGGTGTGATGTAGTCGTCAATCAATGCCTGCATGAACAGCGTTCCCTGTACAGTTGCATAAGCCGTGAATATAATACAGAGCACCACCAGGATACAATGCGGTGCATAGTTCTTCAAAATCATTTTCAGCAAACGTATCATTATGCTTCCCCTCCGTTCTCATCAAAATCGCCGCCACCCTGGGTCTGGCTCTCATATACCTCCTGGTAGATCCGGTTGGTAGCCAGCAGGTTCTCATGGGTGTCGAAGCCGTCAATCCTGCCGTTATCCAGCACTAGGATCCGATCTGCGTCCTGAATGCTGGAGACACGCTGGGCGATGATAAACTTAGTAGTACCTGGAATTTCCTCACGAAAGGCCTTGCGGATCCTGGCATCCGTGGCTGTATCCACCGCAGAGGTGCTGTCGTCTAAGATCAGGATCTTGGGCTTCTTCAGGAGCGCCCGGGCAATACAGAGACGCTGCTTCTGTCCGCCGGACACGTTGGTCCCCCCCTGCTCGATGTAGGCGTTGTAGCCCTCCGGCAACTGACGGATAAACTCATCGGCACATGCCATCTGACAAGCGCGGACACACTCCTCCTGGGTGGCATTCTTGTCACCCCAGCGAAGATTCTCCAGGATCGTCCCGGAGAAAAGGACATTTTTCTGCAATACCACAGAGACCTCATTCCGCAGGGTATCAAGATCATAGGTGCGGACATCCTTGCCGCCCACCAGAACACATCCCTCCTGCACATCATAGAGGCGGCTGATCAGGTTCACCAGGCTGGACTTGGCGCTTCCGGTTCCGCCGATGATACCGATGGTCTCTCCTGCCTCCACATGCAGGTTGATATCCGAGAGCACCGGCTTACCGGTTCCCTCTCCATAAGCAAAGGTCACATGTTGGAAGTCCACGCTGCCGTCCGGGATCTCAAAATCGGCATTTTCCGGACTTACAATATCCGCATGCTCATTCAACACCTGGGTGATACGTCTGGCACTGGCCATGCTCAGCGTCATCATCACGAAGATCATGGAAAGGATCATCAGGCTCATCAGAATGTTCATCACATAGCTGAACAGACTGGTCAGTTCTCCGGTAGTCATGCTGCCGCCCACGATCATCCTGGCGCCCAGCCATGACAGCCCCAGGATACAGGCATACACCACAAACATCATTACCGGATTGTTCAGCGCCACGATGGATTCCGCCTTCACAAACATCTCATAGATATGCTGCGCCGCCTTGTTGAACTTCGTATTCTCATGCTCCTCCCGCACAAAGGCCTTCACCACACGAATCCCGGACACATTCTCCTGGACGCTGGCATTCAGCTCATCGTAACGGTCGAACACCTTGTCAAACAACGGCATGGCTCGCCTTGCAATGGCAAAAAGAATGCTTCCGAGAACGATAATGGCCGCCACGAAAACCATACTAAGCTGTGGGTTGATGATAATGGACATAACCAACGCAAAGATCAGCATAAGAGGCGCCCGGGTACAGATCCGAAGCAACATCTGGAATGCGAGCTGCATGTTGCTCACATCTGTAGTCATCCGGGTCACCAGCCCTGCCGTGCTGTATTTGTCAATATTGTGAAAGGAAAAGGTCTGGATATTTGCAAACATCGCGTCCCGCAGATTGCAGGCATAGCCGCTGGATGCATAAGCCGCCAGTCTTCCGGCCAGAATGCCGAATGTCAGTCCCAGGGCTGCCAGCACCAGCATGATTCCGCCGCACAGATAGACGTGCCGCATATTTCCTTTCTCGATTCCGTCATCAATGATCGAGGCCATCACCATGGGGATCAAAAGCTCCATGATTACCTCCAGCGCAGTGATAATCGGCGTGATGACAGCCACCTTTTTATATTGTTTCACCTGCGCAAACAATGTCTTTAGCATATGTTCCTGCCTCCTTTTACGTTATATATTAATACAAAATCAAATTTTTTTCTGTTAAAATTTTGTGAAGAACTCATTGGTTTACTGGCATAAGATACTGTTTTCCGTGTATACTAAGGCTGTAATCATAATCAATCGGAAACTTCCTTTACAGGTTTCATTCACCAAACAGAAAGGAGTCTTTACCATGGAAAACAGAACAAGCACCGCCCAAAATGAACATATGAGAAATAAGATAACCATTGACGCGGAAGGGGAGGCTCCGGTATATACGCCCAACCTGGATTACGACTTTTTCCGCGCCAATTCCGTCACTGACTGTACCGGAACAGTCCCTCGTCCGCCACAGACGGACGACGAACTGGATTCCTATTTAGATGTGTATAACTTTCTGCCGCAGTGCGCCATTGCACAGGACCGGGCAGAGAACTAGCTATTCTCTTAGCTACACTGTTATCTCCGCTTCCACTCCCAGCAGATCCCTGTTTTCATCCAGGATCGGCTGGATTACCTCAGACAGGAAACGTTCCACTTGTTCTTTTGAACGTCCCACGTACCTGGAGGGCTCCATGGTCTTCTTCAGTTCCAACAGAGACATATGAAAGGCAGGGTCTGCAGCAATCAGCTCCAACAGGTTGTTGTCCAGGCCCTTTTCCTTTACATTGGCCGCTGCGATCATGGACAGCTCACGGATCCGCTCATGAAGCTCCTGGCGATTGCCGCCCATCTTCACGGCATCCATCATGATATTCTCAGTAGCCATAAAGGGAAGCTCGCTCATAAGCCGCTTCTCGATCACCTTGGGATATACCTTCAGTCCGTCCGTAACATTCAGACACAGATCCAGAATTCCATCCACCGCCAGAAAGCCTTCTGCGATGGAAAGCCGCTTATTGGCGGAATCGTCCAATGTCCGTTCAAACCACTGCGCAGCAGATGTAATGGCCGGATTCAGCGCATCCACAATCACATAGCGGGACAGGGATGCGATACGCTCGGATCGCATGGGATTCCGCTTATATGCCATGGCGGAAGAACCGATCTGATTCTTCTCAAAGGGCTCCTCCACTTCCTTCAAATGCTGCAGCAGGCGGATGTCATTGGACATCTTATGTGCGGAAGCAGCAATACCTGCAAGAACGTTGGCCACACGGGTATCCACCTTCCGGGAATAGGTCTGCCCGGAGACGGGATAACATTCCTTAAAGCCCATCTTCTCCGCGATCATGGGATCGATCTTGTCGATGGTTTCCTGGTCTCCGTCAAACAGCTCAAGGAAGCTGGCCTGCGTGCCGGTGGTTCCCTTGGATCCCAGCAGCTTCATGCTGGTGAGCACATGCTCCAGATCCTCCAGATCCAGACAAAACTCCTGCATCCACAGCGTAGCCCGCTTTCCAACGGTAGTAGGCTGTGCAGGCTGGAAATGCGTGAAGGCCAGGGTTGGCTGGCTTTTCTGCTCATCTGCGAACTTCGCCAGCTTCGCCAGCACATTGATAAGCTTCTTTTTCACCAGTTTCAGGCCCTCGGTCATGATGATGATGTCCGTGTTGTCTCCCACATAGCAGGAGGTGGCGCCCAGGTGGATGATCCCGGCAGCCTTGGGACACTGCTGTCCATATGCGTACACATGGCTCATGACGTCATGGCGTACTTCCTTCTCTCTGGCTTTTGCTACATCATAATTGATGTCATCCGCATGTGCCTTCAACTCATCGATCTGCTCCTGGGTAATGACCGGCCTGCCATTCTGGGACAGTCCTAACTCCATCTCCGTCTCCGCCAGGGCGATCCACAGCCGCCGCCAGGTGCGAAACTTCATATCCTGTGAAAAAATATACTGCATCTCCCTGCTGGCATAACGCTCTGACAGGGGACTGATGTATCTGTCTGTTGACATAATCTTCCTCCATGATAAATATTATTTATATAACGGGAAACCCGAACTCCGCTATCTTTTATATTCCCCGCGGATGTCCTCTGTTGGCGGATCCATGGGGTAGGTTCCGGTAAAACAGCCCTTACAGATACCAAGGCCGTCTGCCATCTGTTCCAAACGTTCCGGCTTAAGGTAAGCCAGGCTGTCCGCGCCGATGATCCGGCGTATATCCTCTACACTGCGGTTGTAAGCGATCAACTGCTCTCTTGCCGGCACATCGGTACCGAAATAGCAAGGCCACAGGAAGGGCGGGGCGCTGACACGCATATGCACCTCAGTGGCTCCGGCCTCCTTGAGCATACCTACGATCCGATCGGAGGTGGTACCCCGGACAATGGAGTCATCGATCATGATCACACGTTTTCCTGCCACCGCTTCCTTTAAGACATTCAGCTTCACCCGCACGCCGGACTCACGGCTGCTCTGTCCGGGCTTGATAAAGGTTCTTCCGACGTAGCTGTTTTTCACAAAGGCTGTCCCATAAGGAATTCCGGACCAGAGGGCATATCCCATGGCCGCTCCGTTGCCTGATTCCGGGACGCCTACCACCAGATCGGCCTCCACCGGGGAATCCATGGCCAGATACCGCCCTGCCCTAAGCCTTGCTTCGTACACGCTGACTCCGTCGATCCGGCTGTCCGGTCTGGCAAAATAAATATATTCGAATACACACCGCGCTTCCTTTTCTCTGGGAAGGCACATGCTTAGATCCGACTGGATGCCGTTCTTCGTAATCGTGACGATCTCACCCGGCTTCACATCCCGCACAAACTCCGCTCCTACCGTATCCAGCGCGCAGCTCTCTGAGGCAAGAATATAAGCCCCGTCCCTCTTTCCTATACAAAGCGGCTTAAATCCATAGGGATCCCTGGCTCCGATCAGCTTCCGGGGACTCATAACCACCAGCGCGTATGCACCCTTGATCTTCCGGCAGGCACGCCCTACCGCTTCCTCTACCGTAGCTGAATTCAACCGTTCTCTGGCAATGTGATAGGCGATCACCTCGGAATCAATGGTGGTCTGGAAGATTGCTCCGGTATACTCCAGGTCATGGCGCAACTCACCGGCATTGATCAGGTTCCCGTTGTGAGCCAGGGCAAGTGTTCCCTTTACATAATTCAAAACCAATGGCTGGGCATTCTCCCTGGTGGACGCTCCGGCGGTGGAATAGCGCACATGGCCGACACCGATATTGCCCTTCATAGTCTCCAGATTTTCCTGCGTGAAGACTTCATTCACCAGACCCATTCCCTTATGGGAGATCACCTTGCCCTTGGGACCCATGGTATCGCTGACTGCAATGCCACAGCTCTCCTGCCCGCGATGCTGCAGGGCAAACAACCCATAATAGATTGTGGATGCCACATCGTCTCCGCTAAGATCATACATGCCAAAGACGCCGCATTCCTCGTGTAGTTTATTCGTTTCATTATTATACATGCTTTTCCTCTTTGCTCTGAAGTGCTTCGCTTGTCGGGAAACCCGAGCTTCGCTTTCCTTCATTATATAATAACCGAAAATGCAAAGTCAATGGATTTGCCGGGGAATGCTTTTGGGGAGGTGTAGAAAATTCTTTTGTTTTTATTCGCAGATTTGTATAGTTTCATTGTTTCATTAGCACTTCTTATGAAGGCGTTTACAAAATCTTATTTGAAAAACTGTTGCTTCTAAAATATAATAAAAACAACCAACAACCACCCTATTAAATAACGAGGTATAAAAATGAAACCCATCAAAGAAGGAAAAGTACGCGAGATCTACGACAACGGTGACAGCCTGATCATGGTCGCCACCGACCGCATCAGTTGTTTTGACGTAATTCTGAAGAACGTTGTGGCAAAGAAGGGAACTGTCTTAACCCAGATGTCCCGGTTCTGGTTTGATCTGACGAAGGATATCCTGCCAAACCACATGATCTCCTGTGATGTAGCGGACATGCCCGAATTCTTCCAACAGCCGCAGTTTACCGGGAACAGCATGATGTGCAAAAAGCTTCAGATGCTCCCCATTGAATGTATCGTGCGGGGTTATATCACCGGAAGCGGCTGGGCCAGCTATCAGGAAAACGGCACAGTGTGCGGCATCCGGCTGCCGGAAGGCCTCAGGGAATCCGATAAGCTGCCGGAACCCATCTATACGCCTTCCACCAAGGCAGAGCTTGGCGACCACGATGAAAATATCTCTTATGAGCAAAGTGTTGTCCACCTGGAGAAATACTTCCCCGGCAAGGGCGAGGAATACGCTTCAAAGCTTCGTGACTGCACCATCGCGCTTTACAAGAAATGCGCAGACTACGCCTTAAGCCGCGGTATCATCATTGCGGATACCAAGTTTGAATTCGGCCTGGATGAGAATGGCAATATTGTGATCGGAGACGAGATGCTCACCCCCGACAGTTCACGCTTCTGGCCGGCGGATGTCTATGAGCCGGGCCACGCACAGCCCTCCTTCGACAAGCAGTTTGCCCGCGACTGGCTGAAAGCAAACCCGGACAACGACTGGACACTCCCGGATGAAGTCGTACAGAAGACCATTGACAAGTATCTTCAAAGCTACGAGATGCTGACCGGAAAGAAGCTCTAGTTGTCCTCAAATTTCACTCTGGAAAAAACCATATCATAACCGTCCTTCCCATAATTCAAGGAACGGTTTACGCGGCTGATGGTAGCCGTAGAGGCTCCCGTCTGCTCCGCGATATCCAGATATGTCTTCTGCTCCCGCAGCATTCTGGCTACTTCAAATCTCTGTGACAGCGACAATAACTCGTTTACCGTACATACATCCTCAAAAAACGTGTAGCACTCTTCCTTATCCTTCAGACTTAAAATCGCATCAAATAAATGATCCACTGCCTTGTTCCTGATATTCTTGCTCATGCAGCCAATCTCCTTTGTTTTGCTCCCCTTGTCAGGGGATGTTTGTATAATTACTATTCACAGCCACTGCGTGCGTGGCTGTGAATAGTAACACTCTATACCGATTTTAACATACTAAAGTTTTAAAGTAAACCACCTTTTCGATTTTTCTTCAGATAATCCTTCAGCAGCTCCGGCCTATCGTTCACCACCAGTTCCTCCGGGAACCCTTCCTCTTCCAGAAGTTGGCGTGCCAGCTCATGATTCCCCACATCCAGATCCACATGCGCATCTGAATCAATGATGATGCGGGTTCCAAACGCTCTGCAATACTTAAGCAGCTTACGGTAATTGTCCGCCGCTCCCACCCGGAAGCTCAACGGGGACAAGGAAGAATTATTCACCTCCAGCAGCACGCCATGCGCTGCGGCGGCCTCTGCAAGCGCCCGGTAATCCACCGGGTAACGCTCATCGTCCGGATGTCCAATGATATTCACATAAGGATTCTTCATGACATTCAAATAAGCTCTGGTAATCTCCTCCATGGTTCCGCTCTTAAAGCACGGGATATGCATGCTGGCGATCACCACATCCATCTGCGCCAGTATATCCTCCGGCAGATCCACATGACCGTCCACATCCAGAATATTGACCTCGGCACCATACAGCACCCGGATTCCCTGCTTCTCCCTGGGCAGCGCCTTCAGATTCGAAAAGTAATATTCCGAACAGGTTCCCTGCATAGCCGGTGCATGCTCCGTGATCCCCAGAATCTTCAAACCGCGCGCTACGGCGGCCTGCACCATCTCATTGATGGTATTGTAGGCATGTCCGCTTGCTATGGTATGGGTGTGTAAGTCAATAATATCTCTCATGGCAGACCCTCCTTACGAGTTCCAAATAATCGCTATCCATGAGTATACCATATTTTTTAAATGTCTTCAATAGCCGCCCTTCTGGAATTGATCTTCCGAAAGATCTCCATATCGAACTTCGGTCGGCGGTCATACGTGTACAGACCGTTTTTCTCCTGCTCCACGTCATATAGCTGCGTGTAACAGAAGCCAAACATCTTCTCGTTGTCCAAGATCGCATCCGTAAGTCCCTGATAACGGCGAATGAACTCCTCCTCACTCTCCGGGCCGTTGCCGTAACCCCAGCTCTCGATGCCGCCGTCGATATCCCACTTGATTCCGCCGTACTCGCTGATGAATACCGGCTGTCCTCCATAGGTCTGGCGATTGTTACAGTGATTCTCCAGCACTCCCTCCGTGACGAAGCGCCCCAGCCGTTTGCCAAAGCTCTCCGGGTTCTGGTCATAATCGTGCAGGTCAAAAATATCCGTCATCACATGGTAATTTCCACTGGTGTCAATGCAGGGTCTTGTGGGATCCAACTGCTTGGTCACCAGATAGGTGACAGCCAGATTCTCATCCCGCTGTTTTCTGCCCTCTACGTCCCAGGTCTCGTTCCAGGGACACCAGCCCACGATGGCCGGATGGTTGAAGTCACGCTCCACGATCTCCATCCATTCCGGTAAAAACGCGTGCAGCGCTGCATAGTCCGATACATCCAGCCCCCAGTTGGCATGCTCGCCCCAGACCAGATATCCCAGTCGATCGCAGTGATACAGGAACCTGGGCTCGAAGGCCTTCTCATGGAGCCTCGCCCCATTAAATCCTGCCGCCAAGGACAGCTCGATATCCCGGATCAACGCCTCCTCGGAGGGCGCCGTATAGATTCCGTCCGGATAGAAGCCCTGATCCAGCACCAACCGCTGAAAGACACTCTTGCCATTCAGCAGGAACCGCATGCCTTCCATACGAACGCTGCGCAGACCGAAATAGCTGTTCACCCGGTCCTCCCCGAAGGAGAGCGTAAGATCATACAGCCGCCCGGCTCCCGGCTCCCAGAGATGCCGCTCCTGCAGATCCACAACCACATCCACAATTCCGCAGTCCACGCGGGCGCTGGCCTGCCCCATTCTGCGTCCCTCATAGGATGCCGCCACATCCAGTGTTCCGCTCCCGGCCACCTGGGCAGTGATCCGTACCCTGGTATTCTCCACATCCGGATAGATGCGGATGGACTTGATATGATCTGCCGGAAGCTTCTCCAGCCATACTGTCTGCCAGATTCCGGTGGTTCTGGTATAGTAGCAGCCGCGGGATGCATACACTCTGCACTGCTTGCCGCCCGGCTGCCGACCGCTTCTGACATTATCCTCGGCACAGACCATGATCACATTGTCGCTATTCCAGTCCAGTTGATCGGTAATATCTATGGAGAAGGATGCGTAACCGCCCTTGTGGCTCCCCGCCTCTTTTCCATTTATGTATACTGTGGCAAAATAATCCACCGCGCCGAAGTGCAGAAGTACTCGCGCTCCTTTTTCCAAAATATCTTTTTTCCAGTCCTCAGAAAGTGTAAACGCCTTACGATACCAGAC
>CAKSAI010000071.1 GCA_934434905.1 uncultured Lachnospiraceae bacterium
CGCGAAAGCCAAAAAGCAACTGGAGCAGCTTAGGGAGAGAGCCACGCGGGAGACAGGGCCGGAGCAGGCGGCTATCTTCGAGGTGTATCAGATGATTCTGGAGGATAGTCAGTTTGGCGATTCTGTGAGAAGTATCATTCGGAAGGAACATGCAGACGCCGTATATGCTGTGACAAAGACACGCGATCAGCTTGCAGCGCTGTTTGCCGGGATGGATGATGCATATATGAAGGAACGTGCGGCGGATATTGTCGATGTGTCTGAACGGGTGCTGGAAGCGCTGGAAGAAAAGGACGGAAACCACATTGGTGAAGCGCAGGCAGGAGCGGAAGAGCCCTACATTTTGCTTGCAGAGAATCTTCTGCCGTCGGAGACTGTACAGCTCGACAAGAGCAAGGTGCTGGCCTTTGTCACAGCCGGAGGCTCCCCCAATTCTCATGTGGCGATTCTTGCTAAAGCCATGGGGATTCCGGCAGTGGTTAACGCGGATATCCCTCTGAAGAAGATGACAGACAAGGCGAGCGGGCATGCGAATGCCGGAATCGAACCTGCCGATGGGGACAGCGGGATTATAGAACAAAACATCGGAATCGTAGATGGCACGGATGGGACATTTTATCTTGATCCAGATGAAAAAACTCTTGCAGACATGCAACGGCTTGCCCGTGATATGCAGGCGCAAGATGAGGAACTGTATAAATTAAAAGGAAAGGAAACCCGTACGCCGGACGGGCGGAGGGTTCTGCTGTATGCCAACATCGGCGGGGAGGAGGATCTCGCTGCAGCGATTGATAATGATGCGGAAGGAATTGGTCTTTTCCGTAGTGAATTCCTGTATCTGGGAAGGAACGACTGGCCGGGGGAAGAGGAGCAGTTTGCTGTATACAAGAGAGTTGCACAGGCCATGGAAGGAAAACGGGTGATCATTCGGACCATGGACATTGGAGCAGATAAAGCTTGCGAATACTTTGGGCTTAAGCCGGAGGAGAATCCGGCCATGGGTTGCCGGGGAATCCGCGTGAGCCTTGCCCGGCCGGAAGTGTTTAGGACTCAGTTGCGGGCCATATTCCGGGCGGCGGCCTTCGGACAGGTGGCGGTGATGTACCCCATGATCATCGGTGTGGAGGAGATATACAAGATCCGGGAGATCGTCCGCCAGGTGGAGACGGAGCTTAGGGAAGCAGGCGTGGAGTATCGCAGGCCGGAGCAGGGGATCATGATCGAGACGCCTGCGGCGGCCCTGGTCAGCGAAGCGCTGGCAAAGGAAGTGGATTTCTTCAGTATCGGAACCAACGACCTGACCCAGTATACGCTAGCTGTTGACCGCCAGAATGCCGAGCTGGCAGATTATTATGACGTTCATCATCCGGCGGTGCTTGAGCTGATTGCCATGACGGTTAAGAATGCCCATAAGGCCGGGATATGGGTGGGAATCTGCGGAGAGCTGGCTGCGGACGTGAGCCTTACCGGGGAATTCCTGGCCATGGGAATCGATGAACTGTCCGTTTCACCCCGGAATATCCTTGCGGTACGGCGGGCGGTGCGGGAGATAGTATAAAATTAGTAACAGTTCAGCCCACGCCCATTCGCATGAGTAAATCTTTAAGAAATCTTTCGAATTTATTACACAGGAGATTAAGAAGTGTGGTATAATATAAATTTGTTGTGAAAGTGAAGGAATTGTGACAAGATTTTTTTCCGGGATTTTGAAGGAACTTAAGAGGAGAACAAGCGTGATTAGAAAAGAAAAGCTATATCCGGGATTACTGTTTGCCCTTGCGGTGCTTGTGGTGATCCTGACATACATACCGGGAAGTCTGTACGGATCTGCCTGTGACTGGTTTGCCCAGCACGTTTCCATTGCGGAGACCATGCGGCAAACCTTTCTTGCGGAAGGAACTATATTTCCGGGCCAACTTCCTCTGGGCGGAGGAAGCAACATCTATGATTTTGCCTATTACGGATATCTTCGTCCGGATGTGCTGATCGCCTGCCTGCTTCCCGGTGTACCCATGAAGACGATTATTGCAGTCTATTCCATCGCCGGGTATATCTGTGCTGTTTTGCTGTTTTATCTCCTTTTGAAGAAAATGAAGGCTTCCGACGAGGCGGCGCTTTTGGGCGGCGTGCTGTTTCTGTGCGCCGGATGCTTCTTTCAGATACATCGGCAGATCATGTTCATCAATTATATGCCATATCTGCTGGGAGCATTACTTTGCGTGCTGCATTATCATAAGACCGGGAAGAAAGCCGCATTGATCCTGATGATGGTTTTGATCGAACTGCACAGCTACTATTATGCCATCTCCTGTCTGCTGGTAATCTACCTGTTCTGGCTGTATACGGCGGAATGGAAGACAGGCTGGCTGGGGCGGTTCTGGGGACTAACCTGGCGCTATGCGCTTGTGGTGCTGACCTCTGTGGCTATGGCGGGGATTCTTCTGCTGCCATCGGCGGCATCCATCTTAAGCTGTGCCGGAACCAAGGATGGGGGAACCGCCAGCAGGAATCCGTTTGAATTCAACCTGGGGTTTGGATCGCTTCTCTACAGCGGATACGGACTGGGACTGACCCTTGTGGTATTGCTTTTGCTGCTCCTTGCCCTGTGCCGGAAAAAAAGCCGTATTCTGGCAGGTTTTCTGTTGTTTACACTGGTGTGCGGACTTGTGCCGCTGATTCTGAACGGGTTCCTGTATAACCGTGCGAAAATCCTGATTCCGTTTACACCGCTGGTTCTGCTTGTAGCGGTGGAGACACTCATGGACTTCTGGCAGGAACGGCGGCGGCCGCCGATTCTTGTGCTTCTTCCGGTATTTGTGGCAACATATCTGCAGTATCGGTCCTATCGGGTGATATGGGTCTGGGCGGATCTGGCGCTTGTGATCCTGCTGTTTGTAATCCTATACCTGCGGGGGCGCCAGAGGCAGGTATCCGGCGTGTTTCGACTGGCGATCATTGCCATGTGTATCTGCATTTTCAGCTACGCAATCCTGCTTCACAGAAACGATGAGATGATCGAGAAGGGGGATACCGTGACAAGCAATTTCGGGAAGGACGAGCTTGCGGAGTTCTATCAGAATGACAGCTATCGCTTTGATACGCTTTTCCATCCCTATCAGCACAGTAACCGGCTGGTGGCATACGGAGCCGGACGGACGTCCATGTATACCTCCACTGCCAATGTCTTATACAGCCATTTCTTCTATGATGAGATTCGAAATCCAATCGGCAACAATAACCGGGTGGGGCTTTTTGATAGAGCAAATCCCTTCTTCCAGTATCTGATGGGGGTGCGTTATCTGGAAGCCAATGAGAACGTGCTTCCGGTGGGCTATGAGATACGGCAGCAGAAGGGATATGCGGTGTTGGCGGAGCGGGAGGATGTGCTGCCGCTGTGCTACGGCACCACGGAGCTTCTTTCCGAGGATGCTTACAGGAAGCTGCATTTCCCGGAGAATCTGGAGGCACTGACGGCACGAAGTGTCGTGGCAGGTGAGAACCGTAGCCAGGAAACGGATGAGGAGACACAGAAGACAGATGAGCAGTCTCAGAAGACGGACGTGCAGTCACAGAAAGCGGACGAGCTGATCCGGGGAGATAGCAGGTTTGAATCGCACTTTGAGGAACTGTCCATGAAAGAGGGGCAGGACTACGAGATTCAGCAGATATCCAAGAAAAAGTATACGATCACTCCGAAAGAGGCGATAACGGGTAAGATCCTGGCGGTGACCTTCCGGGTGGAGCCAAAGTCTGAGTCAGCCGTACTTATCACCATAAACGGGATTACCAATAAATTGTCAGGCGCGTCGGCGGCCTATCCCAACGGAAACAAGAATTTTACCTATATCCTTTCCTCGCCGAATCCCATGGAGGAATTCACGGTGAAAACCAGCGGGAGCTATGAGATCTCGGATGTTCATGTCTACAGCATGGACGCCGCATATCTGGGGAACCGGACCGTGTATCCGTTGGAGGAGCAGTCGGGAAAGACGGTTGCTGACGCAGCGGAGCAGGAGGAAAGGGACGAGCCGGAGGATATCGATGCCTTTGGTCCGGCATCAGGAAAGCCTGCCGGAAGGACTGTGGCAAGCGGAAGCATCACCATGCCGGAGGATGGGTATTTTGTCACCTCCTATCCGTATCAGTCCGGTTACCGTGCCTATGTGGACGGAAAGGCACAGGAGATCGAGAAGGTCAACACAGCATTTGTGGGATTCCCGCTGGAGGCAGGAACTCACGAGATCCGGCTGACGTACGAGCCGCCGCTGCAGAAGGCCGGAATGGTGCTCTCAGCAGTGGGCTGGGTGATCTGGCTTGGTATGTTGATCTCACAGGTTCGAAGATCGGAGGAAAGAAAGTGAAGAAGAAGCTAAAAGAACTTTTTACATATGGGATCGGAGGAGTTCTGACCACCATCGTCAATTACATTGTTTATTTCGGCCTGGGGCTGGTCAAGGTGGATTACCTTGTAGCCAACACGCTGGCATGGGCGGTGGCGGTTGTCTTTTCCTACTGGATCAACCGCAAGGTGGTATTCGGCTCTAAGGGAAGCTGGGTCAGGGAATTCATAAGCTTTGCCGCCATGCGTCTTCTGACGCTTTGTGTGGAAAACCTGCTGCTCTATCTGGCTGTGGACCAGTTGAAAATGGGTGAAGCTGTTTCCAAGATTATCGTCAGCGTGGTGACGGTTCTGGCCAATTACTTCATATGTCAAAAGCATATTTTTAAGAAAACCTCAGGAGGAACTACAGAAAATGAATAAACTGACGTTGATCGTCCCCTGTTATAATGAAGAAGAAGTGCTGCCGGCCTTCTATGAGGAGACGTCGAAGGTACTGGACAGTATGACAGATGTGGAAGGAGAATTCCTGTTCGTGGATGATGGCAGCAAGGATGGAACGCTGCGGGAGCTGCGGGCGTTAAAGGCGCGTGACAGCCGTTGCCACTACCTGTCTTTTTCCAGGAATTTCGGAAAGGAAGCGGCTATGCTTGCAGGTCTTTCGAATGCCACGGGTGACTTCTGCGTGATCATGGACGCGGATCTGCAGCATCCGCCCAGACTTCTGCCGGAGATGTATGAGCATGTAAAAAACGGGGAGTATGACTGCTGTGCGGGCTTCCGTAAGGACCGGGAAGGAGAGAATGTGCTGCGGAGCTTCCTGTCCAAGATATTTTACAAGGTGATCCAGAAGATGAGTCATATGAAGATGGAGGACGGTGCCGGGGATTTCCGGATGATGAGCCGTAAGATGGTGGATGCTGTCCTGGAACTGAAGGAGTACAACCGCTACATGAAGGGAATTTTCTCTTATGTAGGCTTCGAGACCAAGTGGATTCCCTTTGAAAATGTGGAACGTGCTGCAGGAAAAACGAAATGGAGCTTTAAGAGCCTGTTTAAGTATGCCATAGACGGAATTTTCTCCTTCTCCACCACACCCATTACCATTGCGGCTGTGCTGGGGATGATCCTGTTTGTGCTGTCCATGATCTACGGACTGTGTACCGGAATCAGCACCCTGGTCTTTGGCAATAAGGTGGATGGCTACACCACCATTGTCTGCCTGATCCTGCTTCTGAACGGTATCCAGCTGCTAGTGATCTCTATTTTAGGGGAGTACATTTCCAAGAATTATATGGAGAGCAAGGGGAGACCGATTTATATTGTAAAAGAAAAAGAGTAACAGCTTGGCAAAAACTGTTGACGTTCACACTTTACCGTGTTAAAATACAAAAGGAAATGGGAAATATAGCGGGATATGCAAAATCGTAAATATCCCCAAAGTGTGGATGCAAAAGAAAGGAGTGCCAAATATGAGCGACAAAAAAATCCCTTACAAAATATATCTGGAAGAAAACGAGATGCCGAAGCAATGGTATAACGTGCGGGCGGATATGAAGAATAAGCCGGCGCCGTTGCTGAATCCGGGAACCTTAAAGCCGATGAAGGCGGAAGAACTGGAGGCGGTGTTCTGCAAGGAACTGGTACAGCAGGAACTTGACGACACGACCCCTTATATCGATATCCCGGAGGAAATCCGTGACTTCTATAAGATGTACCGTCCATCTCCCTTGGTTCGTGCTTACTGCCTGGAGAAGAAGCTTCAGACACCGGCAAAGATCTATTACAAATTCGAGGGGAACAACACCAGCGGAAGCCACAAGCTGAATTCCGCCATTGCCCAGGCATATTACGCCAAGAAGCAGGGACTTAAGGGTGTGACTACCGAGACCGGAGCCGGGCAGTGGGGAACTGCGCTTTCTATGGCGTGCTCCTATTTTGACCTGGATTGTAAAGTATATATGGTGAAGGTTTCCTATGAGCAGAAGCCCTTCCGTCGTGAGGTTATGCGTACCTACGGAGCCAGTGTTACACCGTCACCCTCTGAGACCACAGAGGTAGGCAAGAGAATCCTGGCAGAACATCCGGGTACCACCGGAAGCCTTGGCTGTGCCATCTCTGAGGCGGTGGAAGCAGCGACTACCAGGGAAGGTTATCGCTACGTGCTGGGCAGCGTGCTGAACCAGGTTCTGCTTCATCAGTCCATCATTGGATTGGAGACGAAGATCGCGCTTGACAAATATGACATTACCCCGGATATCATCATCGGCTGTGCCGGTGGCGGTTCCAATCTGGGCGGCCTGATCGCACCGTTTATGGGCGAGGTGTTAAGAGGCGAGAAGAAGTATCAGTTTATCGCGGTGGAGCCGGCTTCCTGCCCGAGCCTGACGAGAGGAAAATATGCCTACGACTTCTGCGATACCGGAAAGGTATGCCCGCTGGCGAAGATGTACACGCTGGGAAGCGGATTCATCCCGTCCCCCAATCATGCAGGCGGCCTGCGTTACCATGGCATGAGCTCTACACTGTCCCAGCTGTATGATGATGGTCTGATGGAAGCCAGAAGCGTGGAGCAGACATCTGTATTCGAGGCGGCAGAGCAGTTTGCAAGAGTAGAAGGAATCCTGCCGGCACCGGAGAGCAGCCATGCCATCCGTGTAGCCATCGACGAAGCTATGAAGTGCAAGGAGACCGGCGAGGAGAAGAACATTGTATTCGGACTTACCGGAACCGGATACTTCGATATGGTGGCCTATGAGCGCTTCCACAATGGCGAGATGAGCGATTACATCCCCACAGATGAAGAGCTTGCAGTAGGCTTTGCAGGATTGCCGAAGGTGGACTGATGTATCATCTGAATGTAATGTACGAGAAGAAGACGGTGCCTATCGAGTATCATAACGATGACCGTCTGTCAACGATTCCTCATATGCACAAGGAGGTAGAGATCATTTATGATGCCGGAGGGAGCTGCGCTGCGTATGCCGATGACAACCGCTGTGTGCTTAAGCCTGGCGATCTCTTTGTGGCGTTTCCCAATCAGATTCATTATTATGAAATGATCGAGGACGGCAGCTTCTATGTGCTGGTAGTGTCAACGGAGATATTTCTGGGATTGGAACGTATGCTCAAGAGTAATGTCCCGGCGGAAAATCTGATCCATATAGCGCAGGATGATCCCGCCCGACAACTGCTGGAGGAGATCCGGCGGGTCGGTGCCGAGAAGGAGAATGTCTGCCGCATGACTGCGATGAACGGATATATCAATCTCCTGATGTGCAGTGTATTGCCGCAACTGACCCTGGTGCCCTTTCATTCCGGCGACAATGCCACGCTGCGCACGATCCTGGAGTATTGTGTACACCATTTCAATGAGGAACTGTCGCTGGAGAAGCTGTCAGAAGATCTGCACTTCAGCAAATATTATATTTCACATATGATGAATCGGAGCCTGAACATGGGCTTTAACGAGTATATCAATGCACTGCGGGTGGACGCCGCCTGCAGGCTCTTAAGCAATACCGATAAAAAAATAGCCGACATCTCTGAGGATGTCGGCTTTGGTACCATCCGCTCCTTCAACCGGGCATTCCGGCAGCAGCAGCAGATGACACCGGCAGAATTCCGCGCCCGTGCGAAAGCATAGGCGCGGAATTCGATTTGTGCGTCGTGTGAAGCATAGGCGCAAAACTCTATTGCTTGTGCAAGGGTATCTTATTGAGCATTCAGGAACTGGATGCTGGCCTCTGCGCACTCCATCGGGGTCTTGCCAAGGCTTGGCTCATCCTGCTCAACCACCACCCACTTGGTGCCGACTTCAGCTGCCGCAGCCAGAATGGCAGGCATATCCTGAAGTCCCATTCCAACCGGGCGGAATTCGAACTTGTTGTCTTTTGTTTCCTTCTGCTTCCCATCATCGATGCCAATCAAGGCGTACATGTTCTCACTCTTGCTTCCTGCAAAGTCCTTTAAGTGAAGAATCTCGATGCGGCCTGCATATTTGTGGATATAGTCCACAGGATTCTCACCACCGACATTGACCCAGCAAACGTCAAGCTGCGGCTGGAGCAGATCGGCAGGAACCTCCTTGTAGAGGATATCCAGGGCATATTCCCCATCAATCTTGGTGAATTCAAAGTCATGGTTGTGGTAGCAGAGCTTCATGCCCAGGGCATTTGCCTTTTCACCCAGCATTTTTGCACCATCGATGACCTGCTGGAAACCAGGCTGACCGGGACGGTACTCCGGGGTGAGGTAAGGGATGACTACATACTTGCAGCCGATCTCGTGATATACCTTAAGAAGATCCGGATCCGCCATCATATCGACAAAGGGAACATGGGCGGAAATGGGAACAAGCCCGATCTCCTGACACATTTTCTTGATCTCTGCGGCGCTGTGGTCAAAGAGGCCGGCGAATTCTACGCCGTCATAACCCAGGGCCTTTACCTTGCGAAGGGTTCCTTCGAAGTCCGCAGCCATGTCATTGCGGACAGAATAGAGCTGTAAAGCTACTGGAAAGTTTTTCATTTTGTGATATCTCCTTTCTAGATCTCCGGTATCTCAACGGTGACTTCGTGTCCGGCCTCGCTGGAGCGGAAGATGCCATCGATGATGGCCTGGTTGTAAATGATCTGGCTGGTGGGTACAGGAGCCTTTCCGCCTGTGATGACCGCATCCAGGAAGGAGCGGATCTTCTTGTCGAACAGATTGCTGTCGCCGTGGATAAGCGGAATCTCTGTCTGTACCGGCTTGCCGGCCATATCATGGTAGATGGTCATGGGCTTGTTGAAGGTGCCGTTCCAGCAGTCTGTGGACGGAACGCGCAGAGAACCCTTGGTACCCATGATGATGGTGTCACCGGGAGTATCCAGGTGCATATACCAGGCGATACGGAAGTCCAGGATAATGCCGCCCTCCAGACGGATATACGCAGAAGCAAAGTCATCAACGCTGAACTTCTCTGCGCACTGCTCAGCCTTCTCGCGATCGAATTCGGCATAAGCTTCCGGTGTCTTTCCGAAGAAGCCGGTGGCGGTTCCGGAGACGGTCAGCGGCTTCGGATTGCCGATGGCGTTCATGACCAGGTCGATGGAATAGCAGCCGATATCGCCAACGGCGCCAAGTCCGGCCTTGTCATTCTCGATGAAGGTCTCACTCCAGCTTACGGGGATGCCGTGGCGACGGCCGCCACCGGTCTGGATGTAGTAGATACGTCCAAGCTCGCCGGACTCTACGATCTTCTTGATCATCTGCATATTCGCATCGAAACGAGGCTGGAAGCCTACGGATACGATCTTGCCGCTCTTCTTCTCGGCACGGCAGATCTCAATCGCCTCATCTAAGGTTACGGTCATCGGCTTCTCAAGAAGTACCGGGATGCCGTGCTCCAATGCGTAGACGGTACACTCCTTATGCGTGCGGTTGTAGGTGCAGACGCTGACAGCATCCAACTGGCAGGTGTCGATCATCTCCTTGTAGTCGGTAAATGCCTTTGCATCTACCTCGTGATCCTTGAAGAATTTCTCTGCCTTACCGGGAACCAGATCGGCTCCGGCCACAACCTCCACGTCCGGCTGCTTCAGGTAGCTGTCGATGTGGCTGTTAGCGATTCCGCCGGTACCGATGATGCCGATGCGCAGCTTCCTGTCGCTGCGGATCACGTCCTTTTCGCTCATGTCTGTAGAAAAATTGTTCATATCAAGTGTTGCCATTTTTAAAATCCTCCTCTAAGAATTTATGATTTATATTACATATTGCTTCATATAACGATAACTTAAAATCACGGAATCCAGGATCTTCTCCCGGCTTCCCTCGAAGGCCTTATCCTCTACCTCGACACAGGCACAGCCATCGTAGCCGATATCGGTGAGAGCAGAGACATAACGCCCCCAGTTCACGTCGCCGAGGCCGGGCAGCTTCGGACTCATGAACTCCAGGGGATAAGCCATGATCCCAACATTGTCAAGCTTGTCGCGATACAGCTTGATATCCTTGAAGTGGACATGGAAGATCTTATCCGCAAATTCGTAGATGGGCTTCACATAGTCGATGTGCTGCCATACGAAGTGGCTGGGATCGTAGTTGATCCCAAGATTCTCGCTGGGCAGGATCCGGAAGATCTCCCGCCAGAGCTTCGGGGTGGTGAAGAGGTTCTGTCCGCCGGGCCACTGTTCCTTTCCGAACAGCATGGGGCAGTTCTCAATGGCGATCTTTACGCCTTCCTCCTCCGCCAGACGGATGATGGGCGGCCACAGTTCCCGTACCAGATCCAGATTCTCCTCCACACTCTTGGTCTGATCCCGGCCAATGAAGGTGGTAACCATGTTCACACCCAGCAGTGCGCTCATGTGGATCACCTTCTTTAAGTGGGCGATATTGGCGGCGCGCTTCGTAAGGTCGCCGTCCATAGTGTTGGGATAAAAGGCCAGTGAAGAGATGGTGATGTTCTTCCCGGCACAATAATCCTTGATGTAGCTTAAGTATTCCTCCGAGGTGTTGTCTACATCGATGTGGCTGACACCGGCATAGCGGCGCTCCGCCTTGCCCTGGGGCCAGCAGGCTACCTCCACGCACTCATAGCCGCAGGCGGCCGCGTGGTCGATCATTTCCTCGAAGGTAAACCCGTCATAAATTGCGCTTACAATCCCAAGTTTCATGTAATAGCTCCTCCTAGTATAATATATTTTCCCACAAGTGGGAATGATTTCTGATTTTTGAGCCTTGAATCATCAGATGGAAACTTCCACCGCCTGCTTTGCCGCGTCGGAGGCGAAAGCAGCCTCCATCACCTGCATCACCCGGCGTACTTCCCGGTGGGTTATCAAGAGATCAGCCTTGCCGTCCAGAGCAGCGCAGAAGTTCCGGTAAAAATCATGGACGTCGCTGACCGGCCGTTCGATCTCATATTCATCCAGAGTAACCTCATCTCTGGGAGCCATGGTCTTGGTGATTCCCGCAGCGGTCTGCACAGGCAGCACGTCCTTCTCGTTCCATGCTTTCATGCGAGCCACCTTCGCCTTCTGCCGCCAGTCGGTGATCAGCGCGGTGCCGTTCTTGCACTGCATATAGAAGCGGGGCATAGCGATGAAGTTGTAGGTTCCTACCTCGATATAGGCGCTTTTTCCATCTGCAAAATACAGTGACAGCTTGAAGCCGTCATCCACCTCTTCATTGGTGATGTGGGAGGTAGTGCAGTAAACCCGAACGATCTCGGCCGGGAGGATCTGAAGCATCTGATCGATGAGATGTACGCCCCAGTCCAGGATCATTCCGCCGCCGTGGGCCTTCTCGCAGCGCCAGTCGCTGGGAATCCCGCGGGAACCGTGGACTCTGGATTCGATACAGATGGGCTCGCCGATCTCGCCGCTTGCCACAATGCCCTTTATTGCAAGGTAATCCACGTCAAAACGGCGGTTCTGATGGACGGTGAACAGC
>CAKSAI010000072.1 GCA_934434905.1 uncultured Lachnospiraceae bacterium
CCGCTGTGTTGTGCTGCTTAACAAAGTGGGCTTCTCCCGATAGTTCCAGCCCCCCAGTGCCAATGCAACCCCCAGCAAAACTGCTGCAACACGCGTCCATGCATCGAGCACTCCGCTTCCGCCAAAACACACTGCGTAGGCAAGCAGCTCCGTCATTGCTGCAACAAGCAGCCAACCTGCACTGCAGCGTGGTGCAAACAGCAGGCCGATCGCACACAGCAATAGCGTAAATCCCCGGAAGGAAGCTGTACTGCGGCGACGAACAAACCCTGCACTCCAGACGCCAAGCACCGCCCCGAATGCGCACATCAGCAAAGAAAGTCCTGTTTTTTCTGCAACAGCAAAGGAATAAATATTTCTCGGATGCAGACGCTTCCATGTGTCAAGAACCGCGTTCAAAAAAGCTGCGATGCCACTAACCGTCTGTCTCCATAATACCACGAGAATAAGCATGCCGACAGCCAGCCATACTGCAGATACAAGCCAGCCCCTCTTTCGTGAAAATGCGGTACTTCCTGCAGCAATAACAGTAATTACAACCGGCAGAAGGATATTCAGGGGCAGTGAGAAGGCTTCCACTAGCAGCCATAGAACCGCTGCGCTTAATGCTGCTGCCAAAAGGCAGGCGCGCAATCGGTTTGTCAGTTTCTCAGAATCCAAGATAAACGCCCCCCTCCCGATTCAGCATTTCCGCTGTAATGTTCAAAAATGTGACCATACCGCCGTCTGAGACAGGCAATGTCTCCTGTCCGCCACGAAGCGTGAGAATAAGCACATGTGCATAGGCAAAAGGACCACTTTCCTTCACAAAGTGTTGTGCGGCACTGCGCTCATCCGGTGCAACCTGCGCAGCAAGAAGTGCAGAAAACGCCTGTGTCAGGTCATCGTCGCTGTCCACCTGCACGGAGGCAATGCAGCTCCGCTCGCGGTCATACCATGCAACCTGATGCGAAAATCCCGCTCCGCAAAGCGCAGCCGATACGGATGCCGTCATTTCCCCCAGCGCTTCCATTAAGCCTACGTCAGTGAACGGCTCCACGGTGCTGTTGTCCATCAGTACAAGAATAGAATGGTTAACCGGCAGGCCAAGCTGACGCACGATCATCTCACCGGATTTCTCACTCAGCTTCCAATGGATATTTTTGATCCGATCGCCCGGAATATATTCACGCAGAGCGAAAGTCTCGCTGGGATCGTCCCCGAAACGGTACATAGAATATTCATTGCTGTCAAGTTCCAACTGCGCCTGCTCCGAGACGTCAAGCTCCACCGGATACAATTCCGGC
Organism: uncultured Lachnospiraceae bacterium; assembly: GCA_934434905.1. Taxonomy (GTDB): domain Bacteria; phylum Bacillota; class Clostridia; order Lachnospirales; family Lachnospiraceae; genus 14-2. The sequence continues at coordinate 1,287 of CAKSAI010000072.1, forward strand.
AGAACAAGTGTAAATGCGTGTTCCCGTTGCGAGATTCGTCTCCCGTAAAGCCCAAACAGGTCATAAACACGCAGCCTTGAAAACGAGAGCTCTATTTTTCCGCAGTGCGGCCGTATAAAAAATACTGTCCCGGACACGGATGCCTTCGCTGCAGCCGCAATGCGCAGGCTCTGCTCGCTACGCTCTCCTGTCAGAAGATTACGGCAGCATACATGCATATCGACCGCTGCGCAGCCAAGAAAGCAGCTGTTTCTGACCGTAATCTCCGCTGTTACGGATTCTCCCTTCTGTGTAAGGAGGCGGGTGGACAAACCGATATGCAGATGTTTTTCAACAAATGCTGACAGCAGGATTTCAAGAGCAGCGGCGGCAACGCTCCCCACGAGAATACAGGCCGACATAAAATTGCCGCCCAGCATCCATTCGATCAGCCACATCAGCAGCCATAGTACATACAGAATTCTGTTTTTTACCATGGCTTAAATATGGTCGGGACGACGAATCTGCTGAAGTACCTCCGCGAGGACATCTGCCGCTGTCGTCTCGGAGATCTTTGCCTTCGGTGCCAGAACAATACGGTGCGCGCAGACATCAGTGAAAACATTTTGCACATCCTCCGTCAGCACATAATCGCGCCCCTGCATAAATGCCCGGCTCTTGCTCATTCGGCATACCGCCAGCGCACCACGCGGGCTGACGCCCAGTTGTACCAGCGAATGGCTGCGTGTCGCCTCCGTTAGTCGGGTTACATATTCCAGAAGTGCCTCCGCTACGTGTACGGACTGTGCCTGTCGCTGCATTTCCAGCAGCCCCTCCGCAGAGGAAACCTCATATACCGTTTGCAGCGGATCTGTTTCCTGTCGGTCGCGCAGAATGTTGACCTGGCTCTCAAAATCAGGATAGCCCATCTTAAGCTGCACCATAAAGCGGTCGAGCTGCGCTTGTGGCAAAAGCTGTGTGCCGGCAGAACCCACCGGATTCTGCGTAGCAATAACCGCGAACGGATCAGGCAGAGCATGTGTTATACCGTCTACCGTAACCTGCCGCTCCTCCATAACCTCCAACAACGCCGCCTGCGTCTTGCTGGAAGTACGGTTTATCTCATCTGCGAGCAGAAGATTCGTCATAACCGCACCGGGCTGATAGACAAATTTACCACTCTCCTTTCGGTAAAGGGAAAAACCAACAATATCTGACGGAAGAACATCCGGTGTGAACTGGATTCTTCCATATTGCAGTCCAAGTGCCCGATGAAACGCCAATGCTGCCGTTGTTTTTCCTGTTCCCGGAACATCGTCCAGAAGAACGTGTCCCCGGGAAATCAGCGTCATCAGAATTTTTTCCATCACCTCATCCTTGCCGACGATGACCTTGTGCACCTCATTGAGGATTTTTTCTACACTGCTGTTCATGCTTTTCTCCTTTACCATTCCTTATAATAATTTCCGTTGGAATAACCATAACCACTGCCAACCGCTGTGGAAAATCCACCGATGTCTTTGCCAAGTGCAAGCGTAAAACGCAGACGTATCTCTGCTCCGTCCTGTGGCTTGCAGGCAGCCATACTATAGCCCGGATATCTGCCGTTGTAGGAAAACATCCAACCGGACCAGCGATAAAAATCAAATTCCCCAAGGGAATCCATAGAGGCAGGCCTTGCCTCTGTTCCTGCACCAAACGCATCCATGCCATCCGTAATGATCAATTCCGCCAACTCGGGATCGATATGATAACCGGTGCAGATTCCGGACTTTCGGATCGAAGCCAGATAATCGCCGCCACCAGTATATGTGTAGCCATTTTGTGTAAGCAAATCGCGTACAATGCTCAATACATCTGTACCGCCGGGAACCGTTACCTGCGTAGGTGCGATCAGATATCCAAGTCCAACCGTTGTTGCCTCTATGCTGACTGTAACGGTGATATCGCCTTTTTCGTAGTAGATGGTCCAGCTTCTCGTCACACTGTAACCATCCGCATCCCGCGCAGTGACGGTAATGGTATTTGCCCCCTCATTTGTCAGATACGTCTGATAGCCAAAGCTCGCGCCGGTCTGGCTGCATGGGGATGAAATACTTCTTCCATTAACTGTCACCGTGTAATTGTTGTAATAAAGCTGCTCATTGTTCCAGCTTCGCGCATCGATGATCGTGATGATATCCGGATTTTTCAAAACCAGACCATCCTCCAGATTCATCACCGTGCTGCCTACCTCAATGGTCGCCGCTATGGTCGGATATTTATCCGCAGGCGTTGTACCGGCATTGCGATGGAAACGAACAACCCATTTGTAGCTCTGCCGCTCACCCCCGGAATCCAGATAACGGATCAACAGATACTTGGGACTGCGCGGGTTGACCTGAACCGTATACCACCCATCCGCGTCCACTCTGACAATCTTGTCATCATAGCGAACCTGCGTAATCTCCTCTTTTCCGGTTTCCTGGTTCAGATAGAAACGAAACCGAAAGGTTTCCGAGTCCAAATGCAGCGGAAGCTCTTCGCTGATATGCTGCGGCTGCTTTGTATCATTATCGATGACCGTATTGCAAAAGCTCGTTGTTATCCGGAATCCATCCACACGGTAATCAATACGATAGTTTTCTGCCGCAGTATTGTTTCTGTCAGCGGCTTTGACTTCAATCACATTTGTGCCAAATTGCAGAACAGCCTCATAGGTATCGCTGCCGGAGGTAATGGTCTTGCCATTAAGGCGTACCATTGCCCGCAGACGCCTGCCATCCTTCAAGCCGTAGGCAACAAAAGTCAATTTGCCGTCATCTGTGCTGTGCAGCTCACTCAGCGGCGCATTGTCACGCTCACGAAAGGCTACGATCACCGTCTCACCGCCGGGGCTATAGTTGACTGTGTAAGCGCGCGAAGCCGTGATATTGTCCGCCCCATCATAATACATTGCACGTACGACAATGGTATTTGCTCCCTCCGTCAGCTTGATCATAATACTGGAAGTCGCCGCACGATAAGAAAATTCCTTTCCGTTCACACACACTGTCAAACCGCGTACCTGCAGCAACGGCTTTAGATGACGTATCGTAAAGGTATAATTGTTATAGTCAACCGTATCTCCATCAATGATGCTTGTTTCGAAATAGCGGTCCGCATCCCCCACTTCAGAGCTTCCCTCTTCACTCCCCGGCTGCCTTGATGGTGTCTGTCCGCCGGATCCGCCGCCGGTACCACTGATGTCCAAAAGGTCGCCTATATCCGTGCGTCCCGGTGTTTCCACAGGTTCCTCACTGGGCGAGCTGCCCGGTATATCAGGCGTGGTTATCGGATCATCAGACTTTTCTTCCGTCGGATTCTCTGATGGATCCTGCTGATCTTTGGGCTGTTCATCTTCCGGATCGGCCTCTGACGATGTTTCAGGCTGATTATTGATATTTGCATTGTCCGTCCGGGAGATACTGTCAGCGTCGTATAATAGCTCCGCATTTGACAAGAGCATCCGGGATGACGGCTCCTGCTCCTGACGCGCTGGCGCCCCCTTCTGCAATTGCAGTACAAAGGCGCCCATTACCAGGAGCAAAAGGAGTATCATCCCTATGTGAAGAAGCTGTTTGAATTGTTTTTTCACCGCTTTTTTCCCTCTTTGGAGCGTTTCGCCACAAGGAACCACCGGACAAGTCCGAGGCAAAGTGCAGCAGCACATAAAATGCCAACGATAAGGCCAACAACTGACCAGTCAAAACCGCCATTTTCCTTTTCTGATTTCTGATCCGTTTTCTGTCCGGAAGCGTCTTCTGAAGGTTCTTCGGCTGCCAGCAGTTCTCTGTAACCTGCGACTGCCGCATCCAGGATCTCCTTATCGTCCTTGGACAGCAACGCCTTCTGTTCCTCTGTCAATGCGTTATATGCCTCCAACGCCTTCTGGATCGCATCCTTTTTCTCCAGCGTCACCTCTCCGATTGCATGAATCAGCTTCGAAACTTCCGCAACCATAGTCTCTGAATTATCCGTCGGTTCCTTCGTTGCAGTATCTGAATCATCGGATGGCTTCTCTGTTGTAGCTTCTGTACGTGGCTGCTCCGCAGACTCTTCCGGCTGCTTGCTTATCTGTTCCGCAAGAAGGCCGGCAACCTGTGCGCAATATCCATCCAGAATGGTGGTAAGCGTCTCCCGCTTCGTACAGCCATCGAGCGCTTTCAAGGCTTCTGTATTCAGCCTTGCAAGAGCCTCCTTGAGGCCGGGATATGCCTGTGCATCCTCTGTCCCCCACTGTGCAAGCAGTGCCCGATCCTTCGCATAGAGCTTTGCCAGTGCCTTGATGTCAGACAACTTGCCATAATCCTGCACCAATACCTGCTGCGTTTCTGTCAGCGAACCATAGATATTTTCAATAACAGTTGCTTTCTGCTCAAGCTCCTTCATGGACGCTTCCTGTGCGTCAGCAACCAGCAAATCCACCACGTTTGCAGCAAAGCGGTCCAACACTGCTTCGGCATCTGCTGCACTGGCACTTTGCTCAATCGCGCTTCGGTCTGCCTGATAACGCGAAGTAAGTCCCTGCTCGATTGCAGGATAAGATACGTTTGCCTGCTCATATGCCTGCGCCAGTGCATCCAACACAGCCGCGCGCGCATCGCTTAGCAGTCTGTCAGGATTCATGGCTTCCAGCGTCGTCCGATAGATGTCACAGATCGTCTGTGCGTCAACTGCCTCATTGACAGTGTTCTCCATCTGTTTCAGCATAGTCTCCAGCTCCACACGCTGTGCACCTAAGATCAGATGTTCTATATTCGTATGATAGTAAGTGTTCAGATAGTCAATTACCGCTTCGCGATTCTCTTCCAGCAAAAGCTGCCATGGGAAGATCGGATAACCACCGTTGATCCCGGCAATGCTCTCGATCAGACCGTCAAACATGTTTGCTGTCAAGCTGTCCGTGACAGTGATACAATCACCCTGACTGCTCTTCCACCCCATAGGTACTCTGGCTGATTTCACAAGAACATACAGGTTATCACGGTATTGACCTTCTATGGGATAACCCGCCAGCGCGCCGATACGGTCTATCTTCGTACCAGTATCAAGAAGTCCGGTGTTGTAGCAGTTTTTCACAGTCAGTTTGCTGTTGCCACTGGTGGTAAACTTTCCGTAGCGGCCACTTTCCCCGCCGAGGATACCGCCCGCAATTATACCGCCGGAGATGACACCCGTGTTGTAACAGGAGTCAATCGTCACATCACCTCTGTTTGCAATGCCGAGAATACCGCCAACACCGCCGGTTGGCGTTTCTCCGACTGCAATGGCAAACGCCGTGTCGTTGGAGATGTGGCCGGTATTTACACACTGCTGCAGCATGATTGTACCGGAATAGGAATCGTTAGCGCCAATGATGCCGCCTACGCCGGAGGCCTTATCCGCAGTTACCTCGCCGCTGTTGACGCAGCGTTTCAGCTCGCCGGACTTTAAATATCCCACAATTCCGCCCAGGCCGCCTCCATTGAAGCCAAGATAGGTCGAGCCGGGACCGTAGGTCGCTGTAGCAGTTCCTGCGAAGCGGCAGTCTGTCAGTTTATTTCCACTCAATTCGCCGATCAGTCCACCGATGCAGGACGAGCGACCGCCAAAGCCACTGAAGGTTGCCTGAACCTTTACGCGGGAGGCACAGTTCTCCACATACGTTGCAAAGCCTTCCCCGAGCAGTCCGCCGACACAAACGGTCTTGTTGATACCCGTCAGGCTGATCTCGCCCTCTACGGTCAAATTCTTGATGGAGGCACCTCCGACTGCATAGCCGAAGAGACCAACATAGCCGGTTCCAATCTCTGAAACAGAAAGACCTGACACCGTGTGCCCCTGTCCGTCAAAGCTGCCACGGAAAGCAGTGGTAGCGGAATAATCCTTTTTCCAGCCAATCGGTGTCCATTCGCAATAGCCAAGGTCGATATCCGCGGTCAGAACCGCCTTGAATTCCTTTCCGTTGTAGTTGTTTTTATTCACTGTCATTGCCAGCCACGCCAGCTCTGCCGGCGTTTCGATCTGATAGACACCATCCTTCTGCTGCGGCTCTGTCGCCGTCACGCCGTCCCATGCTGCCGTGTTGCGCGCAGAAGCCAGCAGCCTCGCAAGTTCCGACTTGGCTTTTGCATAGCCAAAATCCATGCTATCCTTTGCTTCATTCCTTACCGTTTCCAGTTCACCGTAGGAGGTGATCTTCTCCAGCGCAGGCGTCGCCGCTGCATGGAGTTCTGTCTTTTCTGCAGCCATCGTATCCTTAAGGAGCTTCTGCCATTTTGCAGAAACTGTCGAAAGATCACCCACCTGCTGCGTCAATGCATCAACATACTTTACTTCCAGCTTCTCCAATTCACCCAAGATCTCCTGCCGTGCCTGTGCCAGCGCATCCTGTGCAGCCTGATCCATATCCGGCAGATTGCTGCCCTCCTTGAAGTTCTCAACCAGCACTGCTAATGCCTTGCGTGCCTCGGCATAGATATTCTCCACCTCTTCAAAGGTACGTGCAGTTTCCAGCTTTAGCTTCCATCCTTCATAGGCACGCAGAAGCACCGCCACGTCCTTCTGCGCATACTTCTTCCCATAAACAAACTGATTGTACAGTTCATTTGCTGCCTTGACAGGATAGGTCATGACCTCCTTGAGCAGCCCATCAATATTCTCAGTACCAAGGTATTTCTGACGGATATCCGCAACCTTCGAAAGGTCTGTTGCCGCATCCAGTGCCTCAACTGCCTGTGCCAGAAGCTCATTCATCTCCTTCTGCCCGTCAGCATCATAGATATTGCCCTCCGCATATGCCTTCATTTCGGCACGCAGAGCAGCCTTTGCTGCTTCCAACTCCGTTGGAACAGATGCAAGCACATCCTCTCCGTCCCTCAATATTGCTGCGATTGCTTCCGCGTTCTCTGCCAGCTCGATTTTACGGATGATGTCCATAACCGTTGCATTGTATAGAGCGCTCTGAGTGCCGTATACCTTATAATTGCTGTCACGGTCAGAGTTCTGGATCAGCCTGCCCAACAGCGTCCGGGTGGCTGTAAGCTTATCCCACGTACCGCCCTTCGCATTGACCGAAGGAGTGATCTTTGCCACACGCGCAGTATCCGTGCAATCTGTTCCGGCAGCTTCTGCATAGCCCCAGAGTGTGTTTTCACTGCTGCTCTGTACATGATTTACGCTGCCGCCGCGCCAATTGCCGACGATTCCTCCGGTCATAGCAGCGGAGGGACTGCATTCCGTGTCGGTATTAATTTTGTTACGGTCTGTTTCACCCCGAATCGTTCCTGCATTATAAGCATATTCCACCGTGCTTCCTGCTTCGGCATAGCCGAGGATGCCACCGTTGCCGCGCACATCGGGATTGGCTTCGGCCGCGCCCCGGACATCACCATAATTTGCAACATAGGCAATGCTGATATCGCTGCCTGTTGCACTCCCTGCGATACCACCGATCTTGACACCGCCGCGCAGGTCAGCATAGTTAACGCACTCGCGTACCTTTGCCACATTGTCAAGCGTACCGACGATACCGCCCTGCCGGTTACCCTTGCCGCTGAGATAGCTTGTTTCGTAAGCACTGATACGCAGATGATTCTCACAGTACCGGATCAGGCAGCCCTCCTTGGGATCAAAATTCCCGGCATGGCCGACAACTCCTCCGATGCTGCCTATGATGTAGCCACCGTATCCGCTTTCGTTATTGGACTGGAACAGTCCCCAGGTGCGGCAGCTTTCCACCGAACCGCCGCTTAGATACCCGGCAATGCCTCCGATGTTCTGAAGACCCTTCCAGTTTTGCAGGAAAGCGGATACTTCGCAGTTATAGACCTCGCCTGCAGTATTGCCGGCAATCAGACCGGAGCCGTTATTCTGTCCCGCATAGACTAAACCGGCTGCCTTCACATTCTTCACTGTACCATAAATGGTACGCTTATTGTAATCTCTCCCGATATACCCGAACATTCCCTGTATATCTCCTGATGTGCTGTATATGCCATGGATAATATGGTTCTGACCATCAAAGGTACCCAAATAAACCTTATTTTTTGTACCAATAGGTGTCCATTCCTTACCATTCAGATCAATGTCTGCCGTCAATACCGCACAGGCAGATGTGGTGCCCCCGTTGACCTTCTGTGCAAACCATGCCAGTTCTGCACCGTTGCTGATCTGATAGGGCTTCGCAGAGGTACCGTTGCCGGAAGGCTGTGTCTTCGTCCCGCCGTCCCACTTCACCGTTACCCCACTGTCAATGACCGGAACGCTGTAATCCGCTAATATGGCAAGGATCTTAGCATTCTCCGCGGTCTTAGTCACCGTCAATGCCTTTGCGGTCTTCACCTCCTCCAATGCCCGGATCGCTTCATCCAGCGTTTTATCCAGTTCAGAAGCCTTCTCCTCCAACGCCGCAATTGCTTCTCCGCTCAGCTCATGCCAGACAGCGGCGAGCTGGCCGCGATAGCCGTCAAGGAGTTTTAACTGCTTCTTATATGTATTGGAAACATCCTGCTGCGCCCTCAGCTTATCCTGTGCCAGTTGGCTTTCCAGATAGAGTGTCGGCACATCCTTCATATCCTTCAGTGCGGTATCCGCAATGTCCGTCAGTCCGGCAGTCTGCTGCTGACGTACACCATCGGCAATGATTGCCTCCGGCTCCATCGTTTCCCAGTTCTCCGCTTCCACGAAGTCTACACTGTTCAGCGTCTTTTTTGCCGCTTTATAGATCGACTCCAGCAGTGCCCAGTTCTCCGTGCTGTAGTGATTGTATTTGTTCTGATAATCGGAACTGTAGTTATGCTCCTGCTGCCATTTATAGGTCGTATAACCAACATATTTCGTATTATCAATCGTTTTTCCGGCATCCAATGCCTTGAGTGCGGCATCCTTTTCGTCGTTAAATGCCTTTTTCGCACTGGCCATTGCCTTCTCCTGTGGCGTCTTCTGAGACTGACTCTTTTCCAATTCCCATGCCAGCACAGGCCATCCGTCACCCATATTCTCTGAGAATGTATAAATCTCATTATCTCCGTTCAGATAATTCAATGCCTCGTTGACAGTATCAAATTCCAACGCACGGCAAATATCATAATCACCGTAGTACAGACCGCTTTCTCCCTCGATCTGCTCTGCGAAGGTCATGTTATGATCTGCTGTCCCCATTTCATAGGCCGTGCCGAAGAAATCACCGCTGTATGTGGCACTGATCGTTCCCGTCAGCTTTGCCCAGCGCGGGGCGGATGTCCCTCCCTCGTCCGTGGATGCTGACGTATAGCAGCCTGTGATATTGGGAGCAGCATAGGCAAGACCGATCACCCCTCCCGCATGGGAATCGTCACCCACACAGGAGATACTGCCGCGGTTGTAGCAGTAATTCAGCGTCAGTTCTTCATCTGTCCAGCCCACGATACCGCCAAAGCCTGCCGTACCATCTTCGTAGGTTCCGGTGATATCTCCCCAGTTGGTACAACCCGAGATCACATTGGTCTCTCTATCCCATACATACCCGACAACACCTCCGACACCGCAAGTGTCTGCTGCAACCGCAATGGTCACGTCCGTTTTACAGTTCGTGATGGTATTGCCTCTGGCCAGTACCGCGGCCAGCGCACCCACGGAGCTGATCTCCGCATCTTCCGTCACGGTAACCGTTCCCTCCAGGCGAAGATTTTTCACGGTCGCACTCTTCAGAGTACCGAAAAATCCGACTTCAGAATACTCCCAGTTTTCGTCAGCCAGGACAGAAAAACCGTTGATCGTACAGCCATTGCCATTGAATGTGCCCTTGTATACATCCGTACTGCCGATAGGTGTCCAGTCGCAGCCGGACAGATCGATATCGCCCATCAACTGCGCACAGGCGCCCCCTTCACCGTCATCGTTGACCTTCGCTGCGAAGGCAAGAAGATCATCCGCATCTGCAATCTCATAGGGATTTTCCTCAGTACCGGCGCCTTCCAGCACACCTTCCACAGCATGTACCGGCAACGGGAATGTCCCAAGAAGCAGTACAAATGCAAGAAGAATTGCTATTCCTTTTTTCATAATGTTTCACCTCGTATTATAAGAATCTGAATCACACGGGGGATTCCCCCATAATAAAAGTGTCTTCTTCCTGCCTTAATGCGTCATGATATACATAAAAAATCCGCGCAGCGCAAAGCTACGCGGACAGACTTCTCCTCCGACATAATAGCTTCCCGGTGTGGGCAGGAACCGACGCACAGTCGCCAACGTATCTGACTTATCCGGTTTTCCCGGCATCACAGTGACCCGCTCGCGGGGCTTCTCACCCCATTCCGCCGCCGGCATTTGCCGGACGGACTGTCCGTTTCAATATTTTATTATTAATTCACTGGAATTATACCAAAAGAACTTTTTAAAAGCAATCATTTATTTCATCAGGCAAATTGGGAATGATACAGATGCAGTTTTTTAAGACTGCACCTGTACCTTTGCGGATCTCCATGGACCATGGTAATAAAAAATAATTGATAATACTGTTGCGA
>CAKSAI010000073.1 GCA_934434905.1 uncultured Lachnospiraceae bacterium
GTATCAAACTTTGAATGTACAAAAGACAGAAACAGCCAGAAAAAAAGTATCTGAATGTCCGGGGGCATTCAATTTGTAGTAATTCTATAAAACTCATGGCGGTCATCGGAAACGATGGCTGCCTTTTTGTGATTTCTTGGTCTGCCCTAACTTGCCCTAACTTCAGAAAAATATTGCATTTTCTCTCGAAACTCCTTATAATAAGAAGAATAATCACTGAAGTGGACGAAAGACGGGAGATTTATATGGTCGATATGAAGATGATCGAGAAGGAAGAAGCGGAAGAGAAGGCCATGCAGTCCGAGCACATCAAGGAGACGAAGGAATTTACCAGTCCCCAGAGCCTGTACGAGGAACTGATCGCCGGTGTGAAGCGCTACCATCCTTCGGCGGATATTTCTATGATTGAAAAAGCATATAAGACCGCGGACGAGGCCCATAAGGGTCAGGTTCGGAAATCGGGTGAACCATACATTGTTCACCCTCTTTGTGTTGCCATCATCCTGGCGGAACTGGAACTGGACAAGGAGACCATTGTAGCCGGACTTCTGCACGATGTGCTGGAGGATACGGTTATGACCGCCCAGGAGATCTCCGATACCTTTGGTGAAGAAGTATTGCTCCTGGTGGACGGGGTAACCAAGTTAAAGCACCTCCATCTCGCCGAGGACAATACCGGGGAGAAGGACAAGTCCACGGACCGCCTGGAAATGCAGGCAGAGAATCTAAGAAAAATGTTCCTGGCTATGGCTAAGGATATCCGGGTCATCATGATCAAGCTGGCAGATCGGCTGCACAATATGCGGACGTTAAAATACCAGTCCCCGGAGGCCCAGATACGGATTGCCAGAGAGACCCAGGAGATCTACTGTCCGCTGGCACAACGGCTTGGTATCTCCAAGATCAAGATAGAATTGGACGATCTTTCCTTAAAATACCTTCATCCGGATGCCTATTATGATCTGGTGGAGAAGGTGGCATTGCGTAAGAGTGTCCGGGAAGAATACATCCAGCAGTTGGTGGAGGAAGTGCGCCAGCATATCGAGAAGGCCGGGATCGAGGCAAGCATCGACGGCCGTGCAAAGCATTTTTTCAGCATCTATAAGAAGATGGTTAATCAAGGAAAGACGCTGGATCAGATCTATGACCTGTTTGCAATAAGGATCATTGTGAATTCGGTGAAGGACTGCTACGCAGCCCTTGGAGTGATCCACGAGATGTATAAACCCATCCCCGGCAGGTTCAAGGATTATATTGCCATGCCGAAGCCAAATATGTACCAATCATTGCACACGACGCTGATGGGTCCCACCGGGCAGCCCTTCGAGATACAGATCCGCACTTATGAGATGCATCGTACTGCGGAATACGGTATTGCCGCCCACTGGAAGTACAAGGAGGCCGGAAGCGGCAAGAAGGTAGGCAAGGAGCAGGAAGAGGCGAAGCTGAACTGGCTGCGGCAGATCCTGGAATGGCAGAAGGATATGTCCGACAACCGTGAATTTTTAAGCCTGCTGAAAAATGACCTGGATCTGTTTGCCGATACGGTGTTCTGCTTTACGCCAAACGGAGATGTAAAGAACCTGCCCAATGGCTCCACACCCATTGACTTCGCCTATAACATTCATTCGGCTGTCGGCAATAAGATGATCGGCGCCAAGGTCAACGGTAAGCTGGTGAACATTGATTACGTGATCCAGAACGGTGACCGCATTGAGATCCTGACATCCCAGAATTCCAAGGGACCCAGCCGGGACTGGCTGAATATCGTGAAGAGTACCCAGGCAAAGAGCAAGATCAATCAATGGTTCCGCAGCGAGTTCAAGGAGGAGAATATCTCCCGCGGCAAGGAGATGATCAGCCAGTACTGTAAGGTGAAGAGCATCAACTGGTCCGAACTGAACAAGCCGGAATATCAGCAGAAGATCATGCGCAAGTACGGCTTCCGTGATTGGGAATCCACACTGGCTGCCGTGGGCCATGGCGGCCTGAAGGAAGGCCAGATCATCAATAAGATGCTGGAGTATTATCAGAAGGATCACCAGGCGGTGATCACGGACGAGGATATTCTGAGTGACTTGGGAAACACTGCTTCCGCGGGCTACAAGGGCAAGCCGGAAGCGAAGAAGAAGAGCGGCAGCGGCATCACAGTCAAAGGACTGACGGATGTGGCAGTGCGTTTCTCCAAGTGCTGTTCGCCGGTGCCGGGAGATGAGATCATCGGATTTGTTACCAGAGGACGGGGCGTTTCCATCCACCGGACTGACTGCATCAATATTATAAATCTCTCGGAGATGGAACGGGATCGGCTGCTGGAGGCAGACTGGGCCGTGGACAGTGGCGATGCGGGCCTGTTTATGGCAGAGATCAAGATTTATGGAAATAACCGTACCGGTCTGCTGGTGGATATCACCAGGATCCTTACGGAGCGCCAGATTGACATTGATTCCGTGCATTCCAAGACCAGCAAGCAGGGAATTGCAACCATCACGCTGGCCTTCAATATCAAGGGCAAAGAAGAGTTGAACAGCCTGGTGGACAAGATCCGGCAGGTGGAAAGTGTCATTGATATTGAGCGGACGACAGGCTGACAGAAAGGCAGTAATTATGATGAATATGAAGATAGAGTCCTACTGTGTGGGACCAGTCCAGACGAACTGCTATTTTGCAATAAATGAGACCACGAAGGAGATGTTTATCGTGGATCCCGGAGACGAGGCTTCCATGCTGGCAGAAAAGATCCGGAAAAAGGGGTATCTGCCGAAGGCAATTCTTCTGACCCATGGACATTTCGACCATGCCGGGGCAGCCGAAGAGCTGGCAAAGCTGGTGTCTGCAACGCATATGGATGCGGATTCGGCAGGGCAGGCTGTTCCGATTTATGCCTATGAGACCGAGAAGGAGACACTGGAGGATCCGGTCCGCAACGTATCCGGCATGATCGGAAAACATGAAGTGTATCATGCAGATATCTATGTGAAGGATGAACAGGTCCTTTCGATTGCAGGCTTCTCTGTCCGGGTGCTTCACACACCGGGGCATACAAGCGGCGGGTGCTGCTACTATGTTCCCAAAGAAGACGTGCTTTTTTCAGGAGATACGTTGTTCTGCCAGTCGGTTGGAAGAACGGATTTTCCGGGAGGGAGCATGGGAGAAATCGTGCAAAGCATCCGGAAAAAGCTTATGACGCTGCCGGAGCAGACCGAGGTTTATCCGGGGCATATGGATACCACCAGCATCGGCCAGGAGCGGATGTGGAACCCATACCTGTGAGGAATATTATGATATCAGTAACATTGAATCTTGCAAATTTTGAATATGACATACACTCGCTGGTGAAGGCCTTCTTCCCGAAGGAGGATGTGGCGGTGAGTACGGAGACAAGGGCAGCGGAAGAAGAGCCTTTGTTTTCTATGGATATCATATATGATATCGGCGGAGGAGAGCCGGACGCTATCCATATTCTTATTGATAAAAAGGAAATGGCGCAGATCGTCGTGGACTACGCAGATCGGACCGAAACGAAAAATCGGCTGAAACAGGCGTTGTATCGCGTGCTTTCTGAATATACCAACCGCAAGCTGCCATGGGGAACGCTGACGGGAATCCGGCCCACCAAGATCGCCATGGGCTTTCTGGAGGAGGGACGCAGTGAAGTGTGGATCCGCGATTATATGCGGGATACTTATCTTGCCAGTCCGGAGAAGATCGATCTGAGCATTGAGATTGCCGGGCGGGAGTTGTCTCTTCTGAAGAAGCTGGACTACGAAGAGGGCTACAGCCTCTATATTGGTATTCCTTTCTGCCCAAGTACCTGTCTGTACTGTTCCTTTACTTCCTATCCACTGAGCATGTGGGCAGGCAGAGTGGACGAATATCTTGACGCGCTGGAGAAGGAGATGGATTTTACAGCAGCAGCCTGTAAAAATAAAAAGCTGAACACCATCTACATCGGCGGCGGCACGCCGACCACCCTGTCGGCCGATCAACTGGATCGTCTTCTTACAAAAATAGAGCAAACCTTTGACTTTCAGCACTTATTGGAATATACTGTTGAAGCGGGAAGACCGGACAGCATTACCAGGGAGAAGCTGATGGTATTAAGAAAGCATCCGATTTCCAGGATATCCATCAATCCCCAGACCATGAAGCAGGAGACGCTTGATCTGATCGGGCGCCGACATACGGTGCAGGAGACGGTGGAGAGCTTCGAACTGGCCAGAAGCCTTGGATTTGACAACATCAACATGGATCTGATCGTGGGACTGCCAGAGGAGACCATCGATGATGTGAGAGATACCATGGAACGGCTGCGGATTCTGAATCCGGACAGCATTACCGTCCATTCCCTGGCTATCAAGCGGGCTGCCAGACTTAAGATGTTTCAGGAAGAATATCAGGAGCTTCACATTACCAATACATGGGAGACCATTGAACTCACGGCACGGTACGCCAGAGAGATGGGGCTTTTGCCTTATTATCTGTACCGCCAGAAGAACATGGCCGGCAATTTTGAGAATGTCGGTTATGCCAGAGAGGGAAAGGCAGGGCTTTATAATATCCTGATCATGGAGGAGAAGCAGTCCATACTGGCGCTGGGCGCCGGAGCCACTACCAAGTATGTATACCCGGACGGGCGGATCGAACGCACGGAGAATGTCAAGGATATTGCCAATTATCTGGAACGTGTGGATGAGATGGTGGAGCGAAAGCGCCAGGGTCTTGAGAAGTGGCTGGGATGTAACAGTTTAGCCAGAACCGAAGGTTCCTTTGCGAATGGCGTGGGCTGAACTGTTACGAAAATATAAGAAATGAAAGGAAAGAAAAATGGCATTAGCAAAAAAGCCGGTGAACGGCATGAAAGATATCTTACCGGAGGAAATGCAGCTTAGGGATTATGTGATGCGGGTAATCAAGGATACCTATCGGAGCTTCGGCTTCACCCCCATCGAGACTCCCTGTATGGAGAATATTGCAAACCTCAGCAATAAGCAGGGTGGAGAGAATGAGAAGCTGATCTTCAAGGTACTGAAGAGAGGCGAGAAGCTGAACCTGGAGACGGCGCAGACGGAGGCAGACGTAGTGGATTACGGAATGCGTTATGATCTGACTGTGCCGCTGGCACGCTTCTATTCTAATAACGCCAACGATCTGCCGACGCCCTTCAAGGCGCTGCAGATGGGAAATGTATGGCGGGCAGATCGTCCCCAGAGAGGACGTTACCGTCAGTTTATGCAGTGTGATATTGATATTCTGGGGGAACCCAGCAATCTGGCAGAGATCGAACTGATCCTGGCTACAACCACCACACTGGGACGACTGGGCTTCGCAGACTTCCAGATCCGGATCAATGAACGCAGGATCTTAAAGGCCATGGCGGCCTACAGCGGCTTCCCGGAGGAGGCTTACGATACGGTATTCATCATCTTGGATAAGATGGATAAGATCGGACTTGCAGGTGTGGAGCAGGAGCTTATAGAGAGCGGCTTTGCCAAGGACTCCATCGATAAATATCTGGAATTATTCCGGGGTGTAGAAGAGGCTGCCGACGGAAATGCAGCAGAAGGCATTTCTTATTTAGCAAAGACCCTTGGGGATTACCTGGAGTCTGAGGTTCGGGACAGTCTTCTGGAGATTGTCTCCAGTGTCAATGCCACCAAGAGCGCCAGCTTTGAACTGGTATTTGATCCGACGTTGGTGCGTGGAATGTCCTACTACACCGGAACGATCTTCGAGATCGCTATGCCGCAGTTCGGCGGCAGTTGCGGAGGCGGCGGACGTTACGATAAGATGATCGGTAACTTTACCGGCAAGGATGTCCCGGCCTGCGGATTCTCCATCGGCTTCGAACGGATCATCCTGCTGCTCATGGAGAGCGGTTTCCAGATTCCGGAGCAGCCTGAGAAGAAGGCATACCTCATCGAGAAGGGATATCCGGGGGATCGTCTGGCAGAGGTGATGGCTCAGGCGCAGGAAGAGCGTGCTTTGGGACACCAGATTCTTGTGGTCCGCATGAACAAGAATAAGAAGTTCCAGAAGGAGCAACTGACGAAGGAAGGTTATAAAGAATTTGTAGAATTTTACAAGTAAGTCTATTAGTTGTAACGCATGTCGGTTATGGAGCGAGAGCGCGTTTGATAGGGCATACCCTTCATCCGGCGCGTACAAAAACTGAGAAAATATTTATAAGGGAGGAATCATCATGGCAGAATCCATGAAAGGATTGCACCGGACCCATCGGTGCACGGAGGTATCCGGCGCGAATATCGGAGAGAAAGTTACCGTTATGGGCTGGGTTCAGAAAAGAAGAAATCTGGGAAGCTTGATATTTATCGACTTAAGAGACCGGTCCGGGCTCTTACAGATCGTATTTGACGAGCCCAAGGTGGGCGCGGAGGGCTTTGCCAAGGCAGAGACGCTTCGGAGCGAATATGTGGTTGCAGTGACAGGAACCGTAGAGCGGCGTTCCGCGGCTGTCAACGAGAATTTAAAGACCGGCGATATCGAGGTGATCGCGGACTCTCTGCGTATCCTGTCGGAGTCTGAGACACCGCCTTTCCCCATCGAGGAGAACAGCCAGACCAAGGACGAGATCCGTCTGCGCTACCGCTATCTGGATCTGCGGAGACCCGATCTTGTGCGCAATCTCATGCTGCGCAGCCGGGTGACTATGCTGATTCGTGAATTTATGGATAAGGAAGGATTTCTGGAGATTGAGACGCCGATTCTTACCAAGTCCACACCGGAGGGAGCCAGGGATTATCTGGTGCCCAGCCGCGTACATCCCGGCAGCTTCTATGCGCTGCCGCAGTCGCCGCAGCTCTTCAAGCAGCTTCTGATGTGTTCCGGCTATGACCGTTATTTCCAGATCGCCAGATGCTTCCGGGATGAGGATCTGCGTGCGCATCGTCAGCCGGAATTCACCCAGGTGGATATGGAGCTGTCCTTCGTGGATGTAGATGATGTCATCGAGGTCAACGAGCGCCTTATTCAGTATGTATTCCGGGAGGCCATTGGTGTGGAGGTTCCCCTGCCGATCCCAAGGATGACATGGCAGGAGGCCATGGATCGTTTCGGCTCCGACAAGCCGGATACCCGCTTCGGTATGGAGCTTACGGATGTGTCAGAGACCGTGAAGGGTTGTGGCTTCAGTGTCTTCACAGGAGCGCTGGAAGCCGGCGGTTCTGTCCGTGGTATCAATGTCAAAGGACAGGGAGCCATGCCCAGAAAGAAGATTGACAAGCTGGTGGAATTCGTCAAGGGCTATGGAGCGAAGGGACTGGCCTATCTCTCCATCGGTGAAGACGGCACTTATAAGTCCTCCTTTGCCAAATTCATGACCGAGGAACAGTTGACCGCACTGGTATCTGCCATGGGCGGAGAACCCGGTGATCTCCTGTTGTTTGCGGCAGACAAGAATAAGATCGTCTGGGGTGTGCTGGGAGCGCTGCGTCTGGAACTGGCTTCGGAGCTTGGTCTTTTTGATGAAAATCAATACAATTTCCTGTGGGTGACGGAGTTCCCGCTTCTGGAGTGGTCGGACGAGGAAAACCGCTTCATGGCTATGCATCACCCCTTCACCATGCCTATGGAGGAGGATTGGGATAAGATTGATTCCGATCCCGGAGCAGTGCGTGCCAAGGCTTACGATATCGTCTTAAACGGCGTGGAGATCGGCGGTGGTTCCGTTCGTATCCACCAGGATGACATCCAGGAGAAGATGCTTGAGGTGCTGGGCTTCTCCAAGGAGCGCGCCTACGAACAGTTTGGCTTCCTGCTGAATGCCTTCAAGTACGGAGTTCCGCCTCACGCCGGACTGGCTTACGGTCTGGATCGGCTGATGATGCTGCTGGTGCAGGCAGATTCCATCCGTGACGTTATTGCCTTCCCTAAAGTGAAGGATGCTTCCTGTCTGCTGACAGACGCACCGAATGTGGTTAGCGAGAAACAGTTGGAGGAACTGGGACTGGCGATCCGAAAGACGGAAGAGTAAGGGCAGCAGAATAGAGCGTGATATACAAACTCATTTTCACGGAAAGAAAATAGCCGTCACTACTGCAATAGTGACGGCTAAGCTGTAAAGCTTAGTCACAAACTTTTGAGGGGAGGCCGTTTCTCTGGCTTTCTTTTTTCTATGCTCAAAATAGCACATCTGGAGGAATTCGTCAACTCAAACTTTCAATCCAGAATCCTAAACTTTTTCAGTCCAAAATCCTAAAGAATTTCTTAATTGTCAAAATTCCCGTTGTTACGATTTTTAGGATGTGTTATAATGAAGGCCAGTTGCAGAGTATAACAATCCCTAAGCAAAAGGATGTGAGTATAACATTTATGAAAGAATTTTTCAAGAAATATAAACATGCCTGGATCCTGTCATACCTGATCCTGTATATGGCCTGGTTCGCCTGGCTGGAGCAAACCGTAACCACTAACTTCCATGTGGTGCATATGGCTGTGGATGATTATATCCCGTTTATTGAGATCTTTATCATTCCGTACCTGTTGTGGTTCGGATATGTGGCAGTCGCGGTGGTCTATTTCTTTTTCACAAATGTGCCCGACTACTATAAGCTATGCCGCTTCTTGTTTGCGGGGATGACTGTGTTCCTGGTGGTTTCCACCATCTACCCCAACGGTCATTATCTGCGGCCAAGCGTGTTTAAGAATGACAATATCTTCACCTACCTGGTGCAGTGCCTGTATGCCACGGATACCTCCACGAACCTGTTTCCGAGTATCCATGTGTACAACTCCATCGGCGTTCATCTGGCGATCTCCCGCAGCGAGAAGCTTCGCCAGTACAAATGGGTGCAGATCGGCTCCGGCGTGCTGATGACCAGTATCATCCTGTCCACCATGTTTTTGAAGCAGCATTCCGTATTTGATGTAGTCACTGCCTTTGCAGTGGCCACTGTCATGTACTCCTTCGTATACGGCAAGGCCTCCCAGCCCAGCCGCAGGAAAGTATTCCGCGGAGAGCTGCAGAAGATATAAATATCGAGTTAGTCCAAAAGTAGTTCATGGAAGATATCTTCCAGGCGCATACAAAAATCCGAGATTCTCCAAACCGGCGAAATCTCGGATTTTTTATGGCGGTTTTTTGCAGAGCTTATTTCAGTCAAACTCACCGCAAATGCCATACAGCATTTTCTACAAAAAAGGCCAGCCAAAATTGTCAGAAATTCACAAAATAGAAAAGTGATGGGAAAATCAGTCCAAAATCAGTTGACAGTAGGATGAAAAAGGGATATTATTAATTCAGTATAAAGTGTAAGCGCTTACACAAGCGCAAAAAAGTAGTTTGCAGAGAGTGATTTACAGAGCTTACATATATAAGAAGCGTAAAGAAACGGAGATAGAGCATGGCAGATATCTATGAAGTGGCAAAATTGAGCGGCGTATCGATTGCGACGGTATCCCGTGTGATCAATAACAGCCCCAGGGTAAGTGCGGAGACAAAAGAACGGATCCTGGGCGTGATTGAACGTGTCGGATATGTGCCGAATGCTTTTGCAAGAGGTCTGAACTTTAACAGTATTGGTCTGGTAGGCGTACTCTGCACCGATTTTGGAGATGCTTTTTTCTCCCAGGCCGTTTCCTATATTGAGAAGAATCTGAGGGACAATGGTTTTGGCGCTATGCTGGTGTGTACAGGCTATACATTGGCAGGGAAGAAGCAGGGACTTGTTCAGCTTGCCAACAAAAACGTGGATGCCATCATCCTTGTAGGTACGGTATTCCAGGAGGAGCACAACGAGTACATCGCGGAAGTTGCGGAGAAAATTCCTGTTTTTACCGTGAATTCCGTTCTTGATTATGAAAATGTATATTCCGTAAAATGCGATGAGAAGGGCGCGGCACATGATGTGGCAACGGCGCTGGTGCAGGCAGGATGCCGCAGTCCTTTATGTTTGTTTGAAAATCCATCCTATGGAAGCATTGATAAGCTGGAGGGGTTCCGGGAAGGACTGGAGGAAGCCGGACTTGCACTGGAGAAGGAGCAAAGCCTGTCTGTGGTAGAGTCAAAAAGAACAGTTGTATCGGTGATCGCTGATTATTTCAAGCAATATGCAGGCAAGATTGATTCCGTTTTTGCATATAATGATGCTTTGGCGGTGTATGCATTGAAGGCTATGAACCAGGCAGGGATAGTGCAGCTTCCTACTGTCGGTTTTAACAATTCGACGATTGCCCGGCTGTCCACTCCGGAACTCACAAGTGTGGACAACCGTTTGGAGGAGATGTGCAGACTGTCCGTGGAGAAGCTGGTGCAGCTGCAGAATGAGAAGAAGAAGCCGGAGAAGATCACGGTATTGACAGGGAAAATAGTACACAGGGAAACTTTTTGAATCCAGAGACGATACAGTTTTAAATAAATATCTGTAGGTGTGTAAGCGGTTACACAACTCGGAGAATACATACAGAAGTAGTGGGAGAAAATACAAAATGATTAAGGAGAAATTCATGAGAGAAACAGCACATAAGCAGAGCAGATACCTCAATTGTCTACGTATCGCAATTGTGCCGGAATATTATGAAGAACAGCGCATTCAGAATGTTGTGGATTTTTGTAAAAATTACGCATTTGATAATGTGATGCTGTTTATCAATGCGGAAGATTATAACCTGGGACATATGACCTGTGAAGAAGCAAAGCCCTGGATTGCAGCTATGAAGCGTGCAAAAGCGGCATTTGAAGAAGCAGGGATCACGGTCAGCCTTAATCCGTGGATCGAGACCGGTCATATTGACAGAGGAAGAAAGTTAAAAGAAGGGCAGAACTTCATAACACAGTGTGACTATAACGGAAAGCAGTGTGAGATGGTGGCATGTCCGATGGATGAAAACTGGTTCGCGTATTATTCGGAATTCTACGAACTCCTGATACGGGAGGTGGAGCCGGAGGTTATATGGATAGAGGATGATTTCCGATTACATAATCATGGATTCCTGGAGTACGGTGGATGTTTTTGCCAGCATCATATGAAGGCATTTAATGATAAAATAGGAACGAACTATACGAGAGAAGAGTTTACCGACCGTTTGTTCCGAAAGGAACCGGATGAAGCAGTGAAAAGAGCATTCATGGAAGTGAACCGGGAATGCATGGTATCTCTTGCCGAGAAGCTGGGAAAGCTGGTGCATGACATGGGGCTGAAAACCAAGATGGGGCTGATGTCATCTGCACACCAGTTTCACAGTATGGAATACCGTGATTGGAACGGGATCCAGGCGGGACTGGCACAGGGAGGAGCGATGATCGATCGCCTGCATCTGCCGATGTATGTGGAAGATAAGAGTCCAAAGATGTATTATATGCATTTTAATATATACTCTTTCCCATGCAGAGGCTATTTGCCGCAGGGGTGCCATGTGCTTCCGGAATTGGAGAATTCCTCCTTCAGTACCTTCTCTAAGGATAGTGAGACCTTGCGGTTTCAGGTGGAATCCGCAATTCCGCTGGAGATGGAAGGGATGACCTATGACATCTTTGATTTTGTTGGAAACGGTACATTCGCGGATTACGGATATGGAGAGGCGATACACGGCATTACGGACTATCTGACGGCTGTATGGGAAAGCGGATATTCGTACTATGGTTTGTCAGGTGTCACCATTTTGTTGGATGAAAAGAATGCGTATAACAGACCGATTCTGAATCACAAGTTTATGGATATGCGGCCGGATGAGTTCTATTTTGGACCTGTTTTACAGGCACATGG